>CAZCEB010000236.1:0-3072 GCA_964497305.1 uncultured Muribaculaceae bacterium
GCATCCAACTAAATGGAGCAATTGAATTATTATCAGTAATCACAAGTATATATTTGCCTTGAGATTGTTTATCTCCACCAATAATAACACGTGCAATCTTTGTCCAAACACACATAGTTCTTATTATCACAGCCAGACATCCAAACAAATAAACTATAAGCAATAATAGCATCCAAAAAGAAACCAAATCATCATCCACTACATTAGGTTTGTTCATAATCTGAACGTCAAATATCGTTTGGGGAACAACATCTACAACACTCATTCGTTCAATAATAGTCTTTACAGGTACTATAAACAAAGCAACTGCATAGGATAGTAAAATTACCATACGATTAAAACGGTAGAATGTTTCATGTGCCAACAACCATTTGTAAATCAGAAATATTGGCAATAAAAATATAGCAACATTTATTGAATATGATAACAATGCACCCATAATCTATTTCATTTTACCTTTTTCCACTTGCTCTATCAATTCTCGCAACTCGTCAAGCGACAACTTTTCTTCTTCAACAAGAGCCGATACTGCCCCAAGATAAGAATTATTGAAAAAACTTTTAATTATATTTCCAAGAGAGCGACGACGATAATCCTCCACTCGTGCAATAGCATAATATTGGTAGGTTTTGCCAAATTCTTTATGTGCTACATATCCTTTTGATTCAAGGTTGCGTACAAAAGTCGAAATCGTATTAAAATGAGGACGAGGTTCTTCATATAACTCGACTATTTCACGCACAAACAATGGACCATGTTGCCAAAACAGCTTCATTAACTCCTCTTCCTTTTCTGTCAACTCTATCTTTTTATCCTCTTTCTTCATAATTACAAAATTTCATTGTTTACACCATTTATTGCCATTAATACAATACAACACCACAAAGCTACAACTAAATCTTTAGTTACACAACTATATCCATAGTTTATTAACTAAATTTATAGTTTTTATGAAATAATATAACTTATTAGATTAGTATTAAATATATTATAGATCTCTTGTTCAACTATTTTTATCTGTAATTGTTTATAAATAGTGTTTTGAGATAAATAGAAATTGTTAATAATTTTTTATTCTCGCTAATTGTTAATTATTTGCCCTAACTTTGTAAAATAAAACTTAATTGACAAACATTTAACAAATAATGGAAAATAACAACATTGATCGCATCAGCTATGCTTTAGGTCTTAGCATGGGAAATAATTTTAAGGGTTCAGGTATTGAAACTCTCAATATCAAAGATTTTGCCGACGGTGTGGCAGCTGTTTACGAAGGCTCTAAACCCAAAATGAGCTATGACGAAGCTAAGCTTGAGATACAAAAGTTCTTCCAAGCAATGGAAGAAAAACAACAAGAAGCAGCAAAGGAAATGGCAAAGGTAAACCAAGCAGCCGGTGAAGCATTCCTTGCTGAAAATGGCAAACGACCCGAAATCGTAACTACAGCAAGCGGATTACAATATGAAGTGCTTGCCGAAGGCAATGGTGCAATGCCTGCTGCAAGCGACCAAGTAGTTGTTCATTACACAGGAAAACTCATCGATGGAACAGTATTTGACAGTTCGGTAGAACGCGGTCAACCTGCTACATTTGGTGTAACACAAGTAATCCCGGGATGGGTTGAAGCTCTTCAATTAATGAAAGCCGGTTCAAAATGGCGTCTTTACATCCCTTCAAATCTTGCCTATGGTCCTAACGGAGCCGGTGGCGCAATCGGTCCAAACGCGACCCTCATCTTTGATGTAGAATTACTACAAGTAGTAGGGAAATAATCAATTAAATAAAAACAACTTTAATTTATTCAATTATGAAAAAATTTATTGCAGCATGTAGCATTTCTGCTCTCATGCTTGGAATGACAAGCTGTGGTGGAAGCTCTTCTACAGCAACAGGATTTGACGATTCTGTATCGGTTTATTTCGGAAAAGTAAATGGTGCGGCTTTGGCTCAGAACATCGAAAACGAGCCGGAAGAATTCCGCTCAAAAATCAACAAAGACGAATTGCTAAGAGGTATCGAAACCGTCATTATGAATGACACTGCAAACATCAGCTACCTCATTGGCCTCCAAGTTGGTATGCAGCTAAACCAAGGCTTGATTCAATTTGCTGAAGGAGCAGAATTTAATCGTGCAACAGTTCTCAAAGAATTTAAAGGAACTCTTAATGCCGACAGCGTTGACTTTGAACAATTGCGCTCTACTCTTGACTCTTTGATGAACATTGTTCAAGATCGCGTTGCTAAAAAACTTGAAGAAAAGAAACAAAACGATCCTGTTTCAATCCAAAACAAAATAACAGGAAAAGCATTCATTGATAAACTCCTTAAAGAAGACGCATCTATTGTGCAAACAGAATCAGGTCTTGCCTACAAAGTTGTAAAAGAAGGCACAGGAGCAAAACCTGTTGTTACTGACCGCGTAAAAGTTATGTACAAAGGTACCCTCATCGACGGAACAGAATTTGACTCAAGCAAAGAGCCAGTTGAATTCCCTGTAACAGGTGTTATCCCCGGCTTCTCTGAAGGTCTTCAACTCATGAACAAAGGCGGTAAATGTATCTTCTACATCCCCGGAGACTTAGGATATGGCGTTGACGGAGCTCCCGGTGCAGGTATCGGACCTAACTCTACTTTGATTTTTGAAGTTGAATTGATTGACATCATCAAATAAATATAGCAAGTTGCTATACAAAATGCTATTTAGGATAGAACATTTCCTCATATAAGTACTATCTCAATAGACAAAATGAATAAAAAAAGAACATTTTTCTACAAAATGTTCTTTTTTTATCGAAATTCTGATTAAATTTGCTCCACAAATCAATACCATTTTTACTTATATGGAGAAAATAGATAACTTAGACCGAAAAATTCTTGAAATAGTAATGCGAAACGCACGCATCGCATCTAAAGATGTAGCTACCGAATGTGGTGTATCACGTGCAGCTATACATCAACGCATTCAACGCATGATAGACCTTAAAGTCATTACCGGCTCAGGATATCATGTCAATCCTAAAATTCTCGGATATCGCACTTGCACATATATAGGCGTAAACCTTGAACGTGGAG
>CAZCEB010000237.1:0-3065 GCA_964497305.1 uncultured Muribaculaceae bacterium
ATTGTGAAAAACAAAGGTAACCGCCTTAATAGCGGCAGTTACCTTTGATTTTAAGTTATTTCAAGCGTTTTCTAACGTATTAGAAAAGTTTTGAAAGCGTAGGATTGATCGTAATACCCATTCCGGCATCACCCTTTGTCTCGCCAAAGTTCTCGCACTTCTTAGTTGTAGGATCGTAGTAAACGATACCGGTTGAAATACCTGAATCGTCTCCGCTATCAGCACGGAAACAGAAGTAAACGCGACCTGTTGCTTCATCCAACGCAAATTGAGTAGTATGAACTTGCTCATCAGTAGTTGTATTTACCGGATCTGCAGCCATCTTCACAAAGTTTGTAAACTTATCTGCAGAAGTTGCATCTTGGTCACCCGGTAAATCATAGCGATAGAAACCTGAAGTTGTTGCTTCCATTCTCCATACATACAATGCGCTACGCTTTTCATCGATAGTGAATGTACGCAATTTGATACCTTGAAGTAGAAGTGGGTGAGGCAGTTTCTTGCCATTTGATTCAAATGCGGCATCGGCTTCGGTTTGTGAGCCGTAAATTTCGCTATCGCTAAAACGCACTATACAGTTTCCTGAATAGTTTTTACCCCACCACCAATCACCTTTTGAATCTTTCAAAAGACCAATCGTGATAGCACCATAGCCTAAACCTCTATTATAATAAGAAATCCAGTTGTTTTGGAATACGTAAGATCCGCGGAAAGCGACATCACTTCCTTGTGATTCTTTCTGACCGCGAGCGCTCAACGCTATTTTACTTACTCCGTTACCACGGTCTGAGTAGTAAAGTTCGCCATCATAAACATAACCGCAGAATGGATCCATAAATGCTGCCTGACCTTCATTTGAAACAACAGTATTCACATTTGAGCCGTCAACACCCATTGCAGTAATTTTACCATCGCCCAACACAGAGTTTGCGTCATTAATATAATAGTATTGCTTTCCGGCGTCAAGGATATAAATAAACTGACCTGCATCATAAGATCCATAACAAATATTAAGTGGCATAGCACCTGAGCTTACGCCCATATCGTATGGGAACACCTTGGTTCCATCAGGAAGTTTATCCAAGTCAACGAGTTTGAGAGCCTTGATATTGCCATCTTTCACTGCATAATACAATGTTGGAGCCTCGATGCTGCTACCTACTTGCACATTAAGATATGCATCTTCCAATTGGCGATTTTCACCTTCGATATCAAACCATGTTTGGATATCAATGCGTTGAGATCCGATATGTTTGAACTTAACTTCACCCGGATATTCAACTGCATACTCGCCATTTGCGTCAATTTGTCCAATACCTTCAAATGTAGTCAATTCGTTTCCGTTAGAATCAGTTGTTCCTTCAGGGAAGGACCACACATATTTAACCTTAAGACCTTCTGGGTTAGGCAAAGCAAGATTGAATGACATTGTTGTCTTGTTAATTTCTATGATAGAATCGCTCTGAGAAGCAATTAACAACCGAGGAACGATGTCATAGATCAAGATAGGATAAGTCTTTGTATAAGTCTTGCCATCGTTAGCGGCGATAGAAAGTGTTACATTATAAAGACCGGCCTTGTCATATTTATAAAGAGGATTAGGCTCATTTGATGTATTTCCATCTCCAAAATTCCATGTTACAGCACCTGTTTTAGCAGAAATGTTGGTAAATTGGATAGTAGAAACCACATAATAATCAACAAAATACTCTTCACCGGATACACTATATGTGAAATCCACATCGGGATCCGGGAATGTCTCTATTTCCGGATCATTGTCTACACAAGCTACTGCCGCAAGCGATACAGCAACCATAAGACAGTATTTTTTTAAATTTCTCATATCTGTTTTCAATGAATTAATTAGTTAATAGATACTGTATGTTTGTCATAAGCGATACCAACGTTGCCGGCAGTATCAACTACACGGAATTGAGTATTAAGCTTATAACTTCTGCCGAATGAAATAGCATAACCATCGGTGCCATTTGCTGTCCACTCATCAAATGTAATAACGTCAAGAAGTTTTGCAAATGCAGGGATAAATTCCGGTCTTACTACTGTAACAACTGCACCTTGGTCGTCATCATAACGACACAATACCCAAGGAGCAGAATCATAACGTTCATATACTCTTGACGTATTATCTCCGGCATAAACCAAATTACCGCCTTCGTCTTTAGTCACTTCGTTCTCAGAGATTTCGTTGATTACATCAGAGCCATCTTCTGCAATTGTGATGTAATAATATCCCACACGTTTTTCAGTATCGGCATACCACAAACCACTCTTATAAGTAGCCGCAGCTGTTGCAGCATCGGGTTTTGACACGATTGTGTCAGGCAAAAGAGGCAACTCAACTCCAAACTCTGCATTTACTGCCGATACTTGTTCATTAGAGAAATAGTAATCACAGAACACTTTGCGAAGAGCATTATAGTAAGAGTCCTTAACCAACATCTCGATTACCTCGGCGTTGAACTCACTGTCAAATCCGGCTGGAAAATACTCGTTGAAACGAGCAACAGCAAGATCATTCCATTCCATTGGCGCCCATTTCAAAGGTGAAAGAGTGCTTGATGTAGGAACTTGCCCGTTAAGAACATATTCATAACCATCCCAAACTGCTTCACTATGAGGGAAACTTGCTTTAAGGGTAGCTATGCGCACAGTATCAACTTCAGCTACGGTTTTTGTATAACTTAGCAAAGTTCCGGCAAGTTTTACCGATGCTGTAGATGTCTGCTCGCGAATTTCAGAATACCACACCTCGCTATGATCGGGAGTATAGCCTTCTTCCGTCCAATATTTTCCGCTGAAAGAGAATGACTCACCCGCTTTACATGCAGTTGAACCAAGCTCCCAATAAACAGTAGGCACATAGTTTCCCACTGCAGCATGGTCATCAATAGGGTCATGCTTCTCACAAGAAGAGAATGCCACAAGCCCTAATGCCATTATGCCTAATTTATATTGTATTTTCATAATTGATAAATTCATTTTTTGAGATTACTCTTGTGAATTAAAATTATTGCTCAACTGTAAGAGATGATTGAACACCATAG
>CAZCEB010000238.1:0-3058 GCA_964497305.1 uncultured Muribaculaceae bacterium
ATTTTAATAGCCGGTGGTAAGCGAAGCGCCACCACCGGATGCGAGCCACCAACAAAAGCGTCGGAAAGACGCTACTTTACAAATAAAAAACCGCAATAATATTACCTTGCACCAAATAGCGTGCTTCCCACGCATTAATTTGCGAATCTCACCCCGTGGGAATAATCCCACGGCTAATGAAATTCAGCCTTTCAGGCAATCTCCTCTCTCTTTTTCCCTCTCTCCTCTTTCAATTTTCAACTCTCAACTCTCAACTCTCAATTTTCACGTGTCGTGGTTCTCGGTGAAATTGCTGTTTTCGACGGATTTTTAGATTTAATGGACGAATGGAGATGTATTAATTATTTTTAAGATAGGATGACTCAAATACGTGAAAACATGTATTAAAAATTTTTATAATTTTACAATTACTTAATTATTACACTGCATAATTGTATATGTGTGATAGACTTATGTGAAGCATACAAACTAAAAAACAAATCAAAACAAACAATAATTTTATATCATGAAACACTTTAACTCTCGCGCCTTAATGCTGGTCTTAGCATTAACATGGCTTGTCCCGAAAGCCAACGCTGCCGGTTATGAATATACGGTTACAGCAGCTTCTGATTGGGGACAAACTTTTACCAATACTCAGTTGACAAATTCCCAGACTTATTTCTCGGCTGCAGTAAGTAATAATTATATGTACTCTGTTCCTGCGCCATCAGAAACAAATATGATGAAATATGCATACTCTGACCCTGACTATGCTCCAAGAATATTTCGTTTGTTGACGGCTCAAGAATATTTTACTTTTCCCACTAACGCAACTTATTTTCCCTATCCGGGCTATAAAGGAGGTTCAATAACATCGTTCTCCGGATATTTTTATATGGGACCGGCTCATGCTGCTGACACTAAAGGGAACTTGTATATTTCTCATTATAGTGTAGATGCTTCGGCTTATAGTTATGTATGGGCAGATCCAATTGGTGCTATCACTGCGTTTAGTGTAGATGATCGCCCAATTGCAGATGCATCTAATAGTTATTTGGGAAGTACAAGTTATAAATATCAATCTAATGCCACTCCTACAACAATTATTTTGGACCCGACATATAATGGAACGGTTACAAGTTCGGATACCAATTATCGTATTACATATCGCTCTGACGTGATGAGTGCCTACGGTGATGGCTTGGGTGGTACCGGTTATCTGTGGTTCGCTCCTAATAATGGCGGTGATGATGTAACGGAAATATATGATAAGATCGAGTGTATTATATTAAGTAGTGGAAAAATTACAGGCAAAAAGATTTTTAATGTTCCTGAAGTTAACACAACACGTTCTCGCGTAGTTCAATATGCCGATAATAAATTGTTGTATAACAATCAAGCAACAGGCAAATTATACAAGGGAACATTAAATGCCTCTTCTGTTGCAGATGCCTCTTCTGTTATATGGACCGATCTTGGTCTTACCAACCAAGGCACCGGTGCAACAATGTTTGTGCTTGCCGATCGAGAATTACTTGCTTATTCGTCAACTACAACAGCGTTCCAAATTGTTGATGTTACAGATGTAAATAATAAATATGTAGTGGGAACATATTCTCCGTTTACAACAGCATCAGGTTCTAATCAAACAAGGGGACACTTTATCAATGTGTCAAATGTTGATGATTATAATGCAAATATCTATATTTTCGTGCCTAAGGTAGGTACCGAAAAATATACTATTAACGTAACTCCAACCGATCCGGTGCAAAATCTTGCAATAAATATTGTAAAGGACCAAGATCCGGAGCAGTTATCACGTCAAGATGCAGTATTGACATGGGAAGCTCCTGCATCAGGTGAGGTTGCAAGTTATACTATTTATCGTAGTGAAAACCCATGGTATTCAATGGCTCCTAATTCGACTGCCGATGCTCCATTAAAAACCCAGTATACTTTTAGTGATTGGGCCGCGATAGGTACCACTACCGGGTTGACCTATACTGATATTGATGTGTGCATGTATGGATCAGAAACGTCGCGAACTTATAAATATAAGGTGATTCCGACATTTGCAGATGGAGGTTTTGGCACTGAATCAGATGTTGTTGAAATAACCCCTCCGTTAGTGCCATTTGTTCCTATCTGGGATACTACAATGGACCAAGATGATATTAAGGGAGGTATCGATCGTTATGACGGTTATTGTAAAGTGCAGCTTTATTGGAAATTCCCACAAGTAAATAACTACAACTATTTCCCAAGCGGTCAGAAGAATGTGTATGGCGTTAAACCTGACTATTATTCTATTTTGCGCGATGGCAAGGTAATTGTTCCTTATACTACTACATATAACTATATTGATACAGATGTTAAATCGGAACATACATATACCTATCAGGTTGTATCTCACTATGATAATTATACAGATACAGCTGTATCAACCCCAAATTCTATTTATGTAGCAAAGCGCGACTGGGCAAAGGTGGGATATGAATTAACCGAAATTTATAATTATAAGATTGCCGCATCGGGCGATAGTGTTCATATTCCGGCAAGTAGCTATTCCAATATGGCAGATTATGCTCATTCTTATTACAAACAAGCTGCTTATCATAACGGATATTGGTATGTGGCTCAATGTACCAATGCCGATAAAACTAATGGTGGTATTATTAAAATCTCGGCTGCTGCTCCATGGGAAAACAAAACCGAAAATGTATTAACTTCCGGTACTGCATTCTATCAACACAGCACTCATTATTCTACCAGTCCGGCATCTAGAAATATCGGTATTGCAACTGACTATGAGGGTAACCTCTTTATTCAAAGTGGCTCAGTGAATTTATCCGGAACATTAGTAACTTCATCTTATTTCAATCGAATTGCTGAGGGTAAAGTGTTTATCAAAGGTGATAATGGCAGTTACACTACCTATACTGTTGATTTATCAGGAATTGACTTGACAGAGTATAATGAATATGATAAATCAAAATATTTGACCACTGCTCCCGGACGTTGCGACTTTTACACAATGGGAGGAAATCTAAAAAGCGATGGATATGCATATCTGTAT
>CAZCEB010000239.1:0-3025 GCA_964497305.1 uncultured Muribaculaceae bacterium
CATCGTGATGAGTATAGTTGAGTCTGAGTATTTTTCCATCGTCTTCCCATGTCCCCCAACACTCAGTTTTAGTGTGCGTAGAATCATCTACTCTAACCATACAAATAACTCCTGCCTGGAATTTCCAAAAAACATTTTTTTGATAGTTGGCATCTTCCTCGCCATCAATTGTCATATATTCAAGTTTCCATGTACCAAAATAATGACCAATATCACCATTATTATGTGTACACGAAACAAATGCAATAGAAAGAATCAATAGTAAAACTATATTGTATATTTTTTTCATTTCTTTCCTAAATTAAAAATACCATTATACGAAACCGACAATAATGCACCAAATGTATCGCCATACATAGATCCATTGTCAAGTGCAATTTGGGCTTTAACATTTAATCCTTGTACTGATGGAACGTGATATACGGCTTCTACCATCATTGAAGTATCGTCAACAGGAGTTTCTCGAGGTAATAATCCGGTACCCCAACCTTTGCGATAACTTCCCATTATGCGATAATCTACTCTCTTCGATATATTTCCCATTAGTCCAACGTGGAAACCTCTTACACGATTATCAATATAGGCAAGATAGCCATCTCGATTATATAACGGAGAGGTAAAAAATGGTGAGCCTATCGACATTCCATAATGAGCATAGCCATTATAATTCATGTTATTATAATAGTTATCTCCACCATCAGTGTGATTTTCTTCTGTTATTGTAGTACCGGGATTATCTTCGGGATCCCAATGTAATGGTCCTGATTGATTTGTAAAATCAAGATATTCTATCACAACGCCATTAACAAGACCTTGTCGTGAACTTCGATACTCAATACCCCATAAGCCATCAAATCCATTTAGTTTCCCTATGCCAGAACCATCTTCCCATGGCCATTGAAAATATGCCTTTAATTCATCATCGTTTTTCAAACGATATCGAGCCATTAAATCCCAACTTCCAAGATGATTACCTAATACAAATCCTTCTTCTCCGGTTTTGGGTATAAACATATTGAAGAAATGGCGAATTTGCAATTTCCTATCATCAACCCGTCTGATATCTCCATTATTATAAAAAGTTGTCTTCCCTGAAAACTGACCTGCAGCTTGAGCACCAAATGTTACAGAGAAGCGTTCAGTTGGTTTTGTTCTAAAATAAGCTCGTTTATAGGTATACCATGCACCTGTAGATATGTAATGATTGTAATAATTATAATGATTTTCAAGCCATTTAGTATCAGTTGTACGCCCATAAGAAATTTCACCTTGAATTTGCAACCAACCTTTGGTAAAAGGTATATTAACAAAATCAATAAAGCCGGCGCGCAATTCCGGTATCGGACGAGCATTACCACTCTCAATCAAGTCGCCACTTGTTAACTGATTGTTAAGCATTGCCGACTGGTGCTGTTTCAGTCCAAAAGTAATAAAGACACTTCTATATTTGATTTCACCATATAATTGTTGTATCCACGCATTAGCCGGAGACTCATCATGGGTATAAAAACTTTTTGACACATTATCATATCTCTGATAGGTTGCATCAGCACTATAACCGCCAAGCAAATCTACGCCAAATCCATAGCTAAACCGTTTTGTTTTTTCAATCGGACGCCATGCACTTAGCCTTAATAATGCATCACTATTTTGAGTGATTATACCATGTTGGTTTGACGCTATATAATATGGTGCAAAATCACCACTACCTGCATTTGCTAAAAAAGAAACATCATAATTGATAGGATATTGTGCCAACACTATTAATGTCGGCATCAATAACATTATGAGTAAAAGCGGTCTTAATAATATTCTCATATTTCTTAATTTACGCAATAGGTGATTCATCTACATTATATGTTCCTATATGACGAGCTTTTTTCTCATCAAATATTTCATCGATAGCAAAAAATATTCCGCTCTCTTCTACATCTCCAAATTCATCATTTATAGCAGTTCCAAACATCCTCATTGTTGGAGATAAACTCATATAAGCATTTACCAACGGAGGAATGTTATATCCTTGCTCTCGTACTGCCATATTCAGAATTTTATAATCCTCTTTAAAACAACTTCCCACAAATAGTTCCTCCATTTCGGTCTCATCTATATTAGTTTTCAACGGAGTTATCGGAGTTACTAAATTTTCTTGATCAGGGAAATACTTTGTTAGAAAATATAAAATCATATTGCGGCACTTTCCCGAATAGTTTGGATACATTGTTACCTTCCCAAATAAATATTTTATTTCAGGGTATACAACTGTCAACGCGCCAAGTCCATCCCACAAGTTGTCAAGTGCATACAAAGCCTTGGCTCCTGCTTTTGATGATTGATATTCCAAGCGCACAAACGAACGACCGAGTTCAAGTGTATATGGCAAATACTCCTCTATAAATTTTGAAGAGAACTTAAACATGTGTGATGTCGCAATGTGAGGAATACCATTATTATCCAATTTGATGTCTTTTCCGGTAATAAAACGATATCCTCCTAATATCAAATGTGCATCTGGATCCCAAACAATTAATTGTCGACATGGTAAATCCATTACGTCAAATTCATCTATATCACATGATTTTCCAGTACCTCCTCCGGCAGAACGGAATGCTATTTCCCTCAATCGTCCCACCTCACGCATCACATTTGGGGCATTAAATGCATCAACCACATATATGTGATTATTCCCTTTATTTGTTACACGCAAAAATTTATCAGGAGTCAACTCTGATTCAATAAGAGATTGAGGTATTGGCTCTATGATTTTTTCTTCCATATTTATATCCCTACGGACTAATATCTACTTTTGATTTTTCAAATTATATACTATCGCTTTTATTTCTGCGGCTTGTTTTGATGCATTTTTACCGGTCGATAAATTTTGCCACGAAATTGTATTTCCCACTTTGATTGAAAACCTCGCATTTTTACTGCGAAATATCTCACGTGGCAAATATATCATCTCGATATTAAATTTTATGCCTAATCGCACGCGTACTTTTGCAAATTTATAAAAAAACGATGA
>CAZCEB010000240.1:0-3024 GCA_964497305.1 uncultured Muribaculaceae bacterium
CCTCTTTCGCATTGCCAAGCTTTTCGCGTACCCACACTAAAAAGCTACTGAGCCGTAC
Source organism: uncultured Muribaculaceae bacterium (assembly GCA_964497305.1). GTDB lineage: Bacteria > Bacteroidota > Bacteroidia > Bacteroidales > Muribaculaceae > RGIG4079. The sequence continues at coordinate 59 of CAZCEB010000240.1, forward strand.
CCACACTAAAAAGCTACTGAGCCTAAATAATAGGATAGATATAAAACAAAAGCGAGGCACTCGTGGAGTGTCTCGCTTTGCGCTTCAGGATGGGCTTGAACCAACGACCCCCTGATTAACAGTCAGGTGCTCTAACCAACTGAGCTACTGAAGCAGGTTTCGCTATCTCTTTTCGAGAATTGCGTTGCAAAATTAGTCGCAATTTTTGAATTATGCAACTGATTTGCAAAAAATATTATGGACTCTTGCTGTTTTGAGCCTAAAGATGTACTTTTGATGCGGTAAATTATATTGTGAGTATGAATATCCCTCAGGAATTTATTTCAGAAATCCAAAGTTATGAAAACGAGCAGATGCAAGGATTGGTAGAAGCATTGTCCCAAACCGAAGCGTCGGTGTCGGTACGTGCCAATAGGGGCAAACAGGTTGCTATTCCACAAGGAATAGAGCGAGTGCCTTGGTGTGAAAATGGGTGGTATTTGCACTGTCGGGAGGCTTTTACGTTTGATCCTGCAATGCATCAAGGGTTGTACTATGTTCAAGATGCATCATCAATGATATTGTCTCACATCGTTTCGTGGCTGACAAAAGATGCTGTTGCGCCCTTGCGCTTTCTTGATGCGTGTGCGGCTCCCGGTGGAAAAACAACGGCAGCTATTGATAGCTTGCCTTGTGGCTCGCTTGTTGTAGCCAATGAATATGTTCCTGCGCGTGCGGCTGTGTTACGTGAAAATGTAATCAAATGGGGTTATCCCGGATGTGTTGTTTCAAAGGGTGATACAGCACGCATAGGAAAGTTATCGGGATTTTTTGATATAATTGCTGCTGATGTCCCTTGTTCGGGCGAGGGGATGTTTCGCAAGGAACCTGATGCAGTTGTTCAATGGAGCATGGGGCTTGTGAGAGAGTGTGTAGAACGTCAAAGGGAAATAATAGATAACATTTGGCAGGCGCTTGTTCCGGGTGGGTATTTCATTTATAGTACATGCACATTTAATCGCCATGAAGATGAGGAGATGGTGCAATATATTGTAGATACTTATGGGGCTCAAAGTGTGGAGGTGTCTATGAAAGAGGAATGGCATATCGCTAATGGAATTAACACCAAATTACATTGTTATCGCTTTCTCCCTCATCAAATAAAAGGAGAAGGATTATTTGCCGCAGTCTTGCGCAAACCTGTTGATGCCGAAGTGCCATCATTTAAACAAAAGAAGTCAAAGCCACTTGCAACGTCAAAGATTGCCGACCAAATAATGAAAACAGCTCTGCAATGGCTTGATAGAATCGAAGATTATGAGATAAAACAAAAAGGAGAATATGTGGTTGCATACCCTAAAATCCATAATCATGCGATTGAGGCGTTGTCAATGGTACTAGATACAGTGCATGCAGGTATTGTCTTGGGAGAGATTAAAGGGAAGGATTTAATCCCATCTCAATCGCTTGCAATGTCTCAAGCGTTGAATAGAGAGGCATTTGTTGCATGTGAATTGGACTATGTAAAAGCGATTTCTTATCTGCGTCGCGAGGCAATAACGCTTGATGATGTGCCACGCGGATATGTGATCGTTACCTATAGAGGTCAACCTTTGGGATTTGTCAAAAATCTTGGAAATCGAGCCAATAATCTCTACCCTCAAGAATGGCGCATACTATCATCTCATCTCCCGGAGACCGCCCCCAAAGTAATATAATGACATTAGATGCATATTTATAGTTTGCAAAAAAATCATTAAGTTTGCACCTGTTAAATATGAATTGATATTTAGTGATAGAAGAAATAAATTAACGACATATAAAAGATTTTGAGCTTTTGGCTCTTATTCTCTCAGCTGAAAACCGCCAATTTGAATGCACGAGAATAAGCAGAATTCCGAAGGTTCATGCCTGTGTAGGGCGTGGACTGTTTTTGCTTATCTGTGCATAGGTGCTTGGCGGTACCCCAGTTGAAGGTCGGCAAAATAGTTCCGCCTTTTTTATGATACACATCGGTCAACTCATTAAGCAAGAACTTGAACGACAAGAACGCACTCCTTCTTGGCTCGCAAAGAAAATCAATTGCGAGCGCCCCAATGTGTATTATATATTTCGTCAAGAGTCTATAAATACCGATATGCTCTTGCGCATTTCTCAAGCCTTGAATCACAACTTTTTCCGATATTACGACTTAGAATTAGAACGATTAGAATTATAGTGTGTATAAATTTTATACGCATCAGTAAAATCTCTTTACGCTGTAGTGTATGGCGGTACTTTTAACATCCTATAACTTTGCAAACAAAATAAAAGTACCGTTAAAAGTTTCTGCTTTTGCCCCTAATGGGAAATGTTATAATCTAATAAAGCAATGGCATGGGGCTGTCATGCGAATGTAGTAATTATGAAAAAATTAGCATTAATTTTGTTCTTCTTCTGTGCAGGAAGCATGATTTCTCAAGCACAAATCTCTACAGGAGAAAGTTCTGCGTCAGTATTCAATACTGGTAACCGTGCAGAAAAAGGTGATTTCGGTCTCTATTTAGGTGCAACAGCCTCAATGATTGGCAACATGTTTGATGCCGAAATTACTGAGTATTCTGCTCTTCCATTGATTAACTTGAAATACATGTACACTGATCAAATCGAAGCTCGTCTTGGTATCGAATGGTGGAAAAAAACAGAAGAAATTGGTGAAGGCGAAACTTCAAAAAGCAATTACATGTTCTATCCAGGTGTTGCTTATCACTTCTCTAAATCAAATCTTCTTGATGTTTATGTAGGAGGTGAATTGCCATTTGGTTTTGGCTCAATGGATAATGGAGAAGAATCTGCAAGTCAATTTAAAGTAGGTCTTGGTGCATTTATTGGTCTTCAAGCATACGTTTGTAACCTTCCTCTTGCTGTTGGTTTGGAATATGGTAGCTGCACAATGTATAATACGGTAAGCGACGGTACTATCACAAGCAATGGCATGACTATTGAAG
>CAZCEB010000241.1:0-3009 GCA_964497305.1 uncultured Muribaculaceae bacterium
ATCGGTATTGGTAAGATTGGTGCGGCTGCAATGGAAGCTATTGCACGTCAACCAGAATCAGCCGGTGATATTCGTAGTAATATGATTGTTATTGCTGCATTGGTTGAAGGTGTGGCACTATTTGCTGTTATCGTTTGTATTCTTGCGTTGTTCGTTTAATAACAAGCTCTCTGTATGGAACTATTCACGCCTGATTTCGGCTTGATATTCTGGATGTTTTTATCATTTGCTGTGCTTTTCTTCGTCCTATGGAGATTTGCGTGGCCTGTGATAATAAAAGGAATTGATAGTCGTGCTGACCTCATTGATAAAGGTGTGGAGTACGCTCAAAATGCTAAAGAGCAGCTTGACCATGCCCGTGAAGAGGCGGATAAATATATCGCAGATGCTCGTCGCCAACAGGCTGATATGCTACGTGAAGCTGATCGCATGAAAACTCAAATCATCGAAGAAGCTCGTGAAGCAGCTCAAAAAGAGGCGCAAAAAGTAATGGATGCTGCAAAAGTTTCCATTGAACAATCTCGTAAAGAAGCTGAACAGAATTTCCGCAACGAGGTTAGTGCTTTTGCTCTTGATATTGCGTCTAAAGTTGTTAGAAATCAACTTGCTGATGAAAAAGCGCAGACAAAATTGGTGAATACTCTGCTTGATGAAATAGAGAATAAAAACTAAAACGCAATGAACGAAGGTCTTATTCCACGACGATACGCTAAAGCTCTATATGAATTTGCCATTGAAAAAGGCGATTCAAAGGGTATATATGGTTTGATGCATTCGTTGGCTTCTGCTTTTGTTGCCGAAGAATCGTTAAAAACCATAATGAGTAATCCTTTTGTTGAAGCAACCGATAAAATAAATTTATTGAAAGTTGCTGCAGGTGCTGATAAGAAAGATCAGGTGTTTGCCGACTTTTTGTCTTTGCTGACAAGCAATAAACGATTGGATATATCTCGAGATATAGCTTTAGCTTATTTGGATATATATCGTAAGGCCAATAATATATATCTGGTTGAAGTAGTAACAGCGACAGAGTTGTCAAAAAATGATGAAACCCGTTTGAAAAACTTAATTCAATCACATTTAAAAGGCGGAACTATGGAATATTCATGTCGCATTGATAGTGAGTTGATAGGAGGTTTTGTCGTTAATATAGGCTCTGAGCGTTTAGATGCTTCAATTAGTAATGAATTAAAACAATTGCGTTTGAATCTTTTAAGTAACTGAAAAGAATGATAAACCCCAGCGAGATTTCGGAAGTATTAAAACAACAACTTGAAAATGTAAACACTAAGGTTTCATTTGAAGAAGTTGGTACAGTCCTTGAAGTAGGTGATGGCGTTGCCCACGTATATGGACTTGATAAAGTGTGCGCCAACGAGCTCGTAGAGTTTGAAAATGGCGTTAAAGGTGTTGCGCTCAATCTTGAGGAAAGCAACGTCGGCGTGATATTGCTTAACAACGTTGACAAGGTTACCGAGAATATGACTGTACGCCGTACCGGCGAGATTGCTTCAATCCCAGTAGGGGAAGGTCTCATGGGGCGTGTCATAAATGTTTTGGGTGAACCCATCGATGGACGTGGCCCAATAGCCGGAGAGTGTATGTTATTACCTCTTGAGCGTAAAGCTCCAGGTGTAATCTTCCGTCAACCGGTAAAACAACCTTTGCAGACCGGTATTAAAGCTGTTGACTCAATGGTGCCAATTGGAAGAGGACAACGTGAGTTGATAATTGGAGACCGTCAAATAGGAAAAACAGCAATTGCTATTGATACAATCATCAATCAACGTAAAAATTTTGAGGAAGGTAAACCCGTATATTGTATTTATGTAGCAATAGGACAGAAGGCATCGTCAGTAGCTGCAACAGTAGAAACATTGCGTCAACATGGAGCAATGGATTATACAGTTGTTGTTGCTGCAACAGCGTCTGATTCAGCTGCAATGCGTTATTATTCTCCGTTTGCAGGAGTTGCGATTGGTGAATATATTCGTGATACAGGTCGTGATGCCCTCATTGTTTATGATGATTTGTCAAAACAGGCTGTCGCTTATCGTGAAATATCTTTGATTTTGAAACGCCCTTCAGGTCGTGAAGCTTATCCCGGAGATATCTTCTATTTGCATTCTCGTTTATTGGAACGTGCAGCAAAGATAATTGACAATCAAGAGGTGGCATCAAAGATGAATGACCTTCCTGAGGTGTTAAAACCATTGGTAAAAGGAGGTGGCTCTCTTACTGCTCTTCCAATTATTGAAACTCAGGCAGGTGACGTATCGGCTTATATCCCGACAAATGTAATTTCAATTACTGATGGTCAGATATTCCTTGAAACTGCACTATTCAATCGTGGTATTCGTCCGGCAATTAATGTGGGACTTTCTGTATCACGTGTGGGCGGTAGTGCCCAAATTAAATCAATGAAAAAAGTTGCAGGGACATTAAAAATAGACCAAGCACAGTTCCGTGAACTTGAATCATTTACAAAATTTGGTGGCGACATGGATGCCGTAACAGCAAGGGTAATTGATAAAGGTCGAAAGAATGAACGATTACTCATTCAACCTCAATATCAGCCAGCAGCTGTTGAAGAAGAAGTTGCTGTGATTTATTGTGGTACCAATGGCCTTCTTGAAAAGGTGCCAATGGATAAGGTCGCTGAATTTGAAAAATTGTTTATTCAATTATTGCATGCTAAATATCAAAAAGATGTACTTGATGTAATCAAGAGTGGTCAACTTACCGATGACGTAACATCTAAATTGGTTTCAGCTGCACAAGAGATAATTAGCCGTTATAACTAATCGAGAAGGAGAAAATTTAAATGGCAACGTTACGTGAATTAAAAGGACGAATAGGGTCGGTTGCTTCGACTGAGAAGATTACCGGAGCGATGAAAATGATTTCATCGGCAAAGATGCATAAGGCTGAGCAGGCTTTGCGTCGATTGTTGCCTTTTCGTCAGCAGATAGAGACTATTATTGGCAATCTGTTGTCGGCCGATGCTCA
>CAZCEB010000242.1:0-2961 GCA_964497305.1 uncultured Muribaculaceae bacterium
ATGCCTATACCACCACCAATGTCAAATTTATATTTTGCTTCTTGTGCATTTCCTTGCAATGCTCCCATTGCCAAGGTTATAATCATTAAAATTGCTATTGCTGCTTTCTTTGTCATATTTATATATGTTTTTATTTGAAACGCAGTATTGCAATTAAAAAGTATATTATTAGTAAATATTATATAATAGGTTTGAAGCTAAGTCGGTTAATGACGCCTCTCCAAACTGTATTATATAGCTTGTCATTTTCATATTCTCCACCAAATAGATAGATATATGGACATTCCCATTCGGTAATATCTGTAATGGCGCGAGAGTCAAAAGGATTAACGATATACCATCCGCGAGGAAGAGAGATCGCTGTCCCTTCAGTCCAAGAACTTGCTGATCGAGCTGTAATTGTTGAACTATAAACGAGTGCTTGTGCATTATATCGAGCCGGAATATTGCTTGGTAATTGCATTAATTCATCGGCTTCTTTCCAATTTAATCCCTGGTCATATGAAATATAAACAGTTTTAACAGCATTTCCATTCTCATTTTGACCACACATTGCTATCAATGTAGAATATTTTGTAATGTTCCAATTATCAGTATCAGTTTTGTAACTGAAATATGGAACGAAAGTCATATTTTGACAAGCAGGAATAGGTGTATTGCTGATTTTTGCCCATTTAGAGCCATCGTAAGCCCATGTAGCACCTGTCAACTGACCATCGGTACATTTGCCTCCCACCATTAATGCTTGAGGTGAGACGTTCCATTGATTTTCAAATATAAGCAATTGACTTGTTCCTGAAATTGGAAACTCTGATGCTATTTCTGTTTCTGCTGTTGCAGGATAGGTTACATGGTAATATTTCTCATTTGCAACTTTCACTCCAAGAAGTACATTTTCATATCCACCGTAAATATGAGCCCATTGTTGGTTACAATTGTTCCAAGTTTTGCCGTCAACAGAAGTATATAGGTTACTTTCTTTATCAAGAATGAAAAGAGCGTCAGTTGTTGCCGCCAATGATTTTACGTTTGGGGTGAATGGAAATTCAATACTTTGTTTATCCCAATTATCTGTTCCCGGATTTTCGGTAGTTGCAATACAAAATTTGTCGTTTGAACGAGTTAAACAAATGGCATTCCCATTATATTCAACGGTTTTTTGTTCGTTAATAGACGCATAGTTGAACAATGATGGCAAACTACTGCTTGCAAGTCGATTCCAACAAAGTGAGTCAGGCTTTGTTTGATGTACGTTTACAGATATTTTATATTTGCGTTCGTTTGTTAAATCAGCCGATACGATGTGTAAAGTAACGGGTCCATTGCTGAAATTGATACTATCGGTTGAATTTGTTAGATAGTTGATTGTGTCGTTTTCGCTCTTGTCAGTTGGTATAATTAAATTGACTTTTGAACAAGTCTCGGCTGTAACGATAGATACTACCAATTTACTGACATTAGTGCCAAATGGAAGAGAATCGGCATTGTATATTATTGCATTCGGTAAATCAATAGAGAAATATACCGAATCGAGGTTTTCTAATACTGTATCATTTTCATTGAGAGAAAAAGATGTTACTGCAACATTGGAATATGTTTCAATGGGACCTTCGTAGCTTTCGCTATTGCATGAAATAATTCCAAATGTTGCTATTGTGATAAGCAGAGCTAATGTAATTTTCTTGACCATAAGATGTTATTTTACAAATTGCAAAGTTAACAACAATTTTATTAATATAGCTTACTTGATGTGCTAAAATTGCTATAATAAAAAGGTTAAATTACTAAACAACGTTACAAAAATTGAGCGATTTTGGTGTTCTGTTGATGTATGTCGATATTTTGTTTCCATCGATGGTTTCTTCTTTCGTGGGGCTAATTGGTAAAATAGGTGCTTTTTTGTTCCCTTTTTCAAGGAATGTATTATGCCCTGTTTCTACGCGTGCGATATCCCATAGACCACTATTTATGAAAGTTTGCAGCAATGAACTTCCGCCTTCAACCAATAGGGATGTAATACCTGATTTGTAAAGTAGGCTTAAATAATCGGTTATAGTGGCATCTTTGTTGATTTCTATCCATTGGATGTTGCTCGGAAGGTCTTCTCTTTTGCGAGGTGATAGATAAATAGGCTTGTTAGAGAAAATTTGAGCATTGGCAGGAATTCTCATTCTTCTATCGGGGACAACAATAGTGGGGCTTTTTCCACTCCATGTTCTAACGTTTAGTCGTGGATTGTCGCGTATTATTGTTTTGCTTCCCACCATGATGGCATCGTGATGAGCACGCATTTTATGAACAAGCATTGATGTAGTTTCGGTAGAAATCTTTGCCGGCATTTCGGTTGCGTTGCGGTGAATATCAAGAAAACCGTCTTGGCTTTGTGCCCATTTTAGGGTAATAAAAGGTCGCTTAAAAGAGTGTGCTGTTAAGAAATGAGGATTAAGGTTTTTACAATCTTTTTCTAATATTCCTGTAAATACATTTATTCCGGCATCTTGAAGCATTTTTACACCACGACCACTTACAGCCTCAAAAGGGTCAAGGCTTCCTATAACGACATTGGGTATTTTGTTGTCTATGATTAACTGTGCGCATGGAGGTGTTTTTCCATGATGAGAACAGGGCTCTAACGTAACATATATTGTGGATTGATGAAGAATTTTTTTGTTTTTGACTGATGCGATGGCATTTACTTCGGCATGACCTTCTCCGCAACGTCTGTGATAGCCCTCGCCAACGATTTGTCTGTCATAAACAATAACTGCACCCACCATTGGATTAGGAGAGGTGTTTTCAATGCCGTTTTTGGCCAATTGAATGGCGCGACGCATATATTTTTCTTCAATAATCATATAATAATTATAAAAAATAAAGTCCTCAAATCAATTGATTAGAGGACTTTCGTACTCGAAGCGGGACTTGAACCCGCACAGCCGCAATGGCCAAAGGATTTTAAGT
>CAZCEB010000243.1:0-2933 GCA_964497305.1 uncultured Muribaculaceae bacterium
AGCCCGGGCAGGCATATTGCTATGCAGGTGAAACGCTCGGCACGCAAGATGGTGAGTCGCTGATAGCCGAGAGTTGAAAGTCGAGGAAAAAATCATTAGAGTCTTTAAGAGATATTAGAGTCTTTAAGGACTCTGCACTTATTACCCAAATAGCGTGTTTCCCACGCATTCATTTGCGTTTCTTATCCCGTGGGAATGATCCCACGGCTATTAAAATTAAAGCCCTACAGGGCTTGTCTGCTATTAACTCTCTATCGCTTGTTGTCTTGCGCAGAGAGGATTAAATGAAGTGTTGTTTATCTCTATAGTGTTACTATTTCTGAAAATGCTATTTTTCAGAAATAACTTGCTTTGCTGAAACATAATGCACTCCAGCAGTATTTTATGAAAAAGAAGATGTATTTCCCAATTTTTATTTGTATATTTGTGGGATTCATAGCCATTGAAAATTAAATAATTAATTATATACTATTATACCATGAATACTAAAAAATTTCTGATGCTTGTTGTCGGTGCGCTATTAACCGCATCAACAATGACAAGCAATGCTGCAGTTGTAAGCAAAAGTCCCTCTGAAGTAAAAATCTACATTGATCCCGGACATGGTGCATTTAATGGCAATTGTCGACCAATGGCTACTGTTAAACGTGGCAATTACGACACATCTAATTATGATACTACGGGATTCTTTGAATCAAACACCGACCTTTGGAAAGCATGGGCTTTGTTTCATAAATTAAAAGAATATGGTGTTATTCACACCGGAACAGGAATCCAATCAGCTCGTGATATGTCTCAAGGCATAATGATGTCTCGTGTGGTAAATGGAGTTGATACCGATTTAGGACAAAGACGCCAAGAAATTCAAAAATACCAACCTGATTTATTTTTATCAATACACTCAAATGCTTCCCCTAATGGGACTATAGGTAGCAACGAGAATTATCCGTTGGTCTTGTATAGAGGAGAAGATTATCGTTCAGGAACATTTGCCAATACCCAATATGGACAGAACTATGATTATTCAGGTACCGGACTTACCGGAGCCGGCAATAGCTATGAATTGGGCAAATTGGTATATTCTCATTTGGCAACCATAGAGCATGAGCCGTACACAACCGAATGGACTCAACAATGGGAAGGTACAATCTTAGAGCCCAATTACAATGTGCGCGGTGATGTTGAGTTCATGTACAACTTGAACAAATATTGGGTAAAAAGTCCAAATTCATCTGAAACAATTGCGGAAAACAGATTTTCAAGTTATTTTGATGCAAACAACACTGAGGTAGAATCAACAGAAAATTGGAGCAAAAGATATTATGGTTATTATGCCGTTATGCGCCAAGGTGCAGTAGGTGTCCTTTCAGAAGGATATATGCACACCTACTACCCTTCGGTAATGCGACACATGAACAAAGATGTGTGTGCAATAGAGGGAATTTCTTATGCTCATGCTATTGCTGATTATTTTGGTTGGGAAAAAGAGAAGGTAGGTTACATTTATGGTATCGTGCGCGACCGCAACCAAACGTTTACTCACACCTACTATATTCCTAACCAAAATACCGATGATATTTACAAGCCATTGGACAGCTGTACCGTTAAGCTATATAAAGATGGAGTATTGGTAGATACTTATGTTACAGACGATGAATGTAATGGAGCATTTGTATTCTATGACCTTGAACCGGGCGATTATACACTTGACTATGAATGTAAAGGTTACCAAGCCGCGAGCCAAGGGTTGAAATCAACAATAGTTACCGTAAAAGCCAACGAAATATCTTACCCTAAAGCATTCCTCAATGCTGAAGGATATTCAACTTCAACTGATTATGAATTCGCTCTTAAAAGTGATATCTCTGACTGGTATGTAAGTTTTGCTGATCACACATCTTATCCCGGTTCTATATATCTTCAAGCTGCAGTAAGTAATGATGTATTTTATACGGTCCCTGCTCCTCTAGAAGCAAGTGATATGTTTAACTCTAGTGATAATTATTATACCAAAGGGTGGTTAATAAAGAGTGGAACACTTTCAACATTCTCTGGCGGTAGCGGTAGTGTTTATGGATCTTCCGGTACTTATTACTATGCAGGACCGGCAATCACTGCTGATGCAGATGGTACTATATGGACAGCCGCTGCTCAATCTATATATGGGCCTTCTGCTTATCCATGGTCAAACCCCATATCAAGATTGATTTATTGGAAATCCGATGGAGTTCCAACAGGTTCAACTGCAGGTGGTACAAAAAATGCATTTACTTTAAGCACTGCTATTTCTAAACGAAGTGACTTGATGACATCATACGGAAATTGTCTTACAGGTGAAGGTAGTTTATGGTTTTGCTTATTTAATACTAATTCAATTGAACGTGTAATAGTTAAAGATGGAGCACATAGTGAAACAATCGCATATACAACCCCATCAGCTATTACAACACAAAATTCTCGTTGTACAGCTTATCAGTATGCAGAAAACAAAGTCTGTTATGCTCCCGGTGTAAATTCACCATCTGCAACTAATTACCAATCTATTTATAAAGGTATAATAAATGGTTCTACCATTACGTGGACTGACCTTGGTGTAAAAAGCTATGGCCCATGTGCAACAATGTTTGAATTGTATGGACATGAAATCCTTGCTTATTCATCTTCAACAACTAATGTTACAATTAGAGATATCACAGCAGGAAAAGATATTGCAACGATTACACCTTGGTCTTCAGCATCTACAAATGGTTATGTTCAACATAGTCTAAATTCTAAAGTAAATGGTGATGGAACAGCCTATTTATATGTATATGTTCCAGGGCGTGGGGCTGCGCGTTATTCAATCTTGACATCAGCTATTCCCAACGATCCGATGTTAGACCCAGTAGCGGTAACGGGAGCAGTGGGAAGCACAGAAGCAGAGGTTGTGGCAA
>CAZCEB010000244.1:0-2849 GCA_964497305.1 uncultured Muribaculaceae bacterium
CTTGGTGAGCGTGCAGGAAATGCTTGTTTGTCAAGTGTTGTTGCATTAATTCATGACCAATTAAGCCGAGAAACGGGTGTCGATGAGACAAAGATTAATAAAGTAAGTCGCATTGTCGAATCATTTTCAGGAGTTCTCATCCCTCAAAATAAACCCATTGTTGGAGAAAGCGTGTTTACACAATGTGCCGGTATTCATGCCGATGGCGATAATAAAAACAATCTCTACTATAATGATTTGTTGCCTGAGCGATTTGGTCGTGAACGCGAATATGCTTTAGGTAAAACATCAGGAAAAGCCAATATCAAGAAAAATCTTGAAGCACTGGGGATAGAACTGAATGATGAACAAATACAACTTGTAACCCAACGCATCATAGAACTTGGTGATAAAAAAGAACTTGTAACACAAGGAGACCTTCCGTTTATTGTTGCCGACGTTATCAAGCAACAAGCAGTATCCGACAAAGTTCGCATAATTAATTATGCCCTTAATCTATCTCAAGGGTTGCGACCTACGGCTACGATCAAACTTGCGATTTGCGATCAAGAGTTTCAAGAATCGGCAGTGGGAGATGGACAATATGACGCATTTGTGAAAGCTGTGCGCAACATATATATCGAAAGACTTGGTCGTGAATTCCCCACATTGACTAATTATGCGGTAAACATACCTCCCGGTGGTCAAACTGATGCGCTTGTTCACACGACAATATCTTGGGACTATAAAGGGCACGCAATAAAAACACGTGGACTTGATGCCGACCAGACTGAAGCTGCTATACAAGCAACAATAAAAATACTGAATATAATTGAAAATTTATAATATAAACAATCATAAATCATGGATTTGAAAATTGCAGTACTTCCCGGAGACGGAATAGGTCCCGAGATTTCAAAACAAGGAGTTGACGTTGTGACCGCTGTGTGCGAGAGATTTGGACACACAGTTTCATATAAATATGCGATATGTGGAGCCGATGCCATAGATAAAGTTGGAGATCCGTTCCCACAAGAAACATTTGAGATTTGCCGTGATGCCGATGCTGTATTGTTCTCGGCTGTGGGAGATCCAAAATTTGACAATGACCCAACAGCAAAAGTACGTCCTGAGCAAGGATTGCTTGCGATGCGCAAACAACTTGGCTTGTTTGCCAACATTCGTCCGGTAGAGACATTTAAATGCTTGATACATAAATCACCTCTTCGTGCTGAACTTGTAGAAGGTGCCGATTTTATTTGTATTCGTGAATTGACAGGTGGTATGTATTTTGGTGAAAAATATCAAGACAATGATAAAGCCTATGATACAAATGCTTATACTCGTCCTGAAATTGAACGCATTTTGAAGGTAGCATTTGAGTATGCAATGAAGCGTCGTCGCCACTTGACTGTAGTTGATAAAGCCAATGTCTTGGCTTCAAGTCGTTTATGGCGTAAGATAGCACAGGAGATGGTACCACAATATCCTGAGGTGGAAACCGATTTCATGTATGTTGACAATGCTGCTATGCGCATGATTCAAGACCCATGCTTCTTTGATGTGATGGTAACTGAAAACACATTTGGTGATATCTTGACCGATGAAGGTAGCGTTATCAGTGGATCTATGGGATTGCTGCCATCGGCATCTACTGGTGAAAGCACTCCTGTGTTTGAGCCTATTCACGGCTCATGGCCTCAGGCTAAAGGGTTAAATATAGCCAATCCGTTGGCTCAAATTCTTTCGGTTGCGATGTTGTTTGAATACTTTGACTTGAAAGAAGAAGGAATGCTTGTGCGGGAAGCTGTTAATGCTTCACTTGATGCTAATGTGCGCACTCCTGAAATTCAAGTTGAAGGTGGTGCAAAATATGGGACAAAGGAAGTGGGTGAGTGGATTGTCAACTATATCAAAAATAAGTAATAATATAATCCTACTATAAATAAAGCGGGAACTCATTTGAGCTCCCGCTTTATTTATGCTCTATCTTAATGTTATGAGCCTAAGTATGTCTTAAGAAGTTTGCTCTTCTGACCTTTTAATCGGCGAATAGCTTTTTCTTTAATTTGACGCACGCGTTCGCGAGTTAGGTCAAATTTAGCACCAATTTCTTCGAGTGTCATTTCTTGGCATCCAATACCGAAGAACATTTTCAATATTTCGCGTTCACGTTCATGTAGTTGACGTAATGCACGATCTACTTCTTTTGATAAGGACTCTTGAGTTAAACCTGAGTCTGCCATTGGAGAATCGTCGTTAGTCAATACATCAAGAAGACTGTTATCTTCTCCTTCAACAAATGGGGCATCTACTGAAATGTGGCGACCAGATACTTTTAATGTATCGGCAATTTTTTCTACCGGAACATCAAGTTGTTCCGCAAGTTCCTCTGGAGACGGACGGCGTTCATTTTCTTGCTCAAATTTAGATAGTGCTTTGCCTATCTTGTTGAGTGAACCCACTTGGTTGAGTGGTAAACGCACGATGCGTGATTGCTCAGCAAGAGCTTGAAGAATTGATTGACGTATCCACCACACTGCGTATGAGATGAACTTGAAACCACGGGTCTCGTCAAACTTTTGTGCTGCTTTAATCAAGCCGAGATTTCCTTCGTTAATCAAGTCAGGCAAACTAAGCCCTTGGTTTTGGTACTGTTTTGCCACTGATACAACGAAACGTAGGTTGGCACGAGTAAGTTTTTCAAGAGCGGCTTGGTCTCCTTGTTTGATGCGTTGAGCGAGTTCAACCTCTTCTTCTACTGTAATAAGGTCTTCACGCCCAATCTCTTGCAAGTATTTGTCAAGTGATGCGCTCTCACGATTGGTGATCGATTTGGTAATTTTTAATTGTCTCATCTTCTGTTTATC
>CAZCEB010000245.1:0-2818 GCA_964497305.1 uncultured Muribaculaceae bacterium
ATTTACCAATGTTGATAGTGGAGTTACATATAATTTCAAAGGAAATTGGGCTGATAATGAATTTGTAACTTTACGCACAGGGGCTTATAATGTAACAGGTTATTCTACTGCTACAGGGGACAATGTTCAAGATAAATGCTCTATTGTGTTTAATGAGCAAATTAATATCAGTATTACAAGTAAGGTTGTTACTCTAAATGCTGAATATGATTGTTCCTTATTGATATTTAATGATGAGGCAATACAATCTTTACATAATTATAATGGAGAAGATACCACCTCTTTTTACTCTTTCAAAACCTACAAATATGCATTCGTAAATGATTGCGTGTATAAAGCATCATCTAAAAACGAAGCATATATAATAGGCAAATATACTAATGATGCTGAATTTTTGATTTACACAGGAAATCTCAACTTTGAAAAAGGAAAATACTATGTATATAATAGTGTGTCAAACAGCCTCTCTTTTCCTCCAATGACTGAAGGTGATGAAGAAACTAACAGAGAAATCGAAGGCTTTGGCAAAGTTGCCGATGCTGTTGACTTAGGTCTAAGTGTGAAATGGGCTAGTTGGAATGTTGGTGCATCTCAAATTGCGGATTATGAAGGTCTTTATGGCGCAGGAGATCCTACTGGATTACTTACATCTACATCTTATAGCGATTACTATTTCCAAAATAACTCTTCAATTTGCGGAACTGAATATGACATTGCATCTGTAAAATGGGGTTATCCATGGAGAATGCCAACATGGAGTGAATTGAATGAATTAATGACAGATTGCACATGGGAAATTGGAGAAGTAGATGATATTAAAGGGTGTATTATAACAGGACCAAATGGGCATTCCATATTTTTACCATTTTCAGGTCACAGAACAGGTTCCAATATTAGTTCTATTGGCTCAAAAGGCTATTACTATTCAAGCGATATGCAAAATAATAGTAATTTTTCTTATTGTTATAGAGATTTAGATATTAACATAAGTGAAATAATTGATAATTCATATGGTGCAAATGGAAGTCCAAACTATTTCGGTCAATCAATTCTACCTTTATGTGAATAATACTAAAACAAAAATAATGGAATTTAGAATTAAAATTGAAAAAATTATGGCAGATGCACATCTCACAAATGATGAAAAAAATCTGCTCATTGAAAAACTAGTACCTTATGTACTATCTTACAACGCTCTATCGGGACTTAATGATAATGACATACAAGGCATACTAACCAAAATAAAGAATGCCGGACAAGAAGGAGCATTTCATGAGCTATTAGAAAGAAAATCATCGTATATCGATGACTCGCCTATAGATATGATTCACGATGGAGAATCTATATGCCACTAAATTCATTTAGATTAAACTAAATACAATAATGTATCAATATAGTCATATGAAATCAAATTATATTGATACATTTTTAATTCTGTTTTTAGTCTTTTCAACAATAATCGGATTTGCTTTGTTAATCAGCGATTAATTACGTAATTTTGCATCAAATTTTGCATATTGCATTAAAAGACGATGAAAGTAATACGTACAGTCGCTGATTTAAAGCAACATATTGCAGCCCAAAAGGCTCAAGGTTATTCAATAGGATTAGTTCCTACAATGGGAGCATTGCATGCCGGACATATTTCGTTAATTGATCGTGCACGCATTGATAATGACATTGTCGTTGTAAGTGTTTTTGTCAATCCCACACAATTTAACAATCCCGAAGACCTTCGCACTTATCCTCGTACAGAAGAGGCTGATTGCGAAAAATTAACTGCTGCCGGAGTAGACTTTGCTTTTATTCCTTCAGTTGCCGAAATTTATCCAGAACCTGATAACAGAGTTTTCGATCTTGGTCCGGTAGCTGATGTAATGGAAGGTCCCATGCGTCCCGGACATTTTAATGGAGTAGCTCAAATCGTAAGCAAACTATTCCAAATGGTTAAACCTAATCGCGCCTATTTTGGCGAAAAAGATTTTCAACAAATTGCAGTTATTCGTCGCATGGTTGAACTCGAAGGATTTAATTTAGAAATTATTGATTGCCCCATCAAGAGAGAGGCTGATGGATTGGCAATGAGTAGCCGTAATGTCAGATTGACTCCTGAACAACGTTCAATAGCTCCAAACATTGCTCGCACATTAAACGCAAGTCTTGATTACTCTTTCTCTCATTCTGTTGAAGAAACTAAAAAATACGTTATAGACACTATCAATTCGTTCTCACAAATGGAGGTTGAATATTATGAGATTGTCAATGCTGCAACAATGCAACCAATCAGAGATTGGACAAATGCTGAATTGGCTGTTGGATGTATTACCGTATATTGTGGAAATGTACGCCTTATTGATAATATTAAATACACAAGATAATGATGCAAATCGAAGTGGTGAAATCAAAAATTCACCGTGTTACAGTTACAGAAGCCAACTTAAATTATATAGGAAGCATAACCATTGATGAAGATTTAATGGATGCAGCCAATATAATATCCGGAGAACGTGTATACATCGTCAATAACAACAATGGCGAACGATTTGACACATATGTCATTAAAGGAGAACGTGGTTCAGGTGTGATATGTCTTAATGGAGCTGCTGCTCGAAAAGTACAGAAAGGCGACATTGTCATAATAATGAGTTATGCAACAATGCCATTTGAAGAGGCTAAAACATTTAAACCATGGGTAGTTTTTCCCGAAACAGCAACCAATAAACTCGTAAAATAAAAGATTACACTAATATATGTTTGAAAATTTAAGCGAAAGACTTGAACGAAGTTTTAAACTTCTCAAAGGTCAAGGAAAAATCAC
>CAZCEB010000246.1:0-2815 GCA_964497305.1 uncultured Muribaculaceae bacterium
TTGTCTCGGTATTTCAGTAAAATTTGATGAGTTTCCCAATCAACTTTGATGTGGTATCTCTTTGTAAAAGCTCTCTTGCCTATATCTTTACAACACAAAATTAATTTCTAAAGTTCAAATTTGCAATATTTAGTCATTAAATTTATTGATGAATCATAACTTTTTCAGAGGTTAGATTTATTTATGTGTGATATATTTTATACCTTTGTGCTGTAAAATATATTTATCAGACATATAATGATAAAAAGTACACTTGAACAGGTCATAAGTGAGGATCTTGCTGAAATTTGGTCCATATTAGATAACGATGAAAAGCGTCTCGTTATTGAGAATTTTATTATACATGATTTTAAAAAGAACCAAATTATATACGCAGAAGGTGATACTCCTGAATATTTGTGGTGTTTACTAAAAGGTAAAGTCAAAAAATTTAAAGATGGAATTGGTGGACGCCAACAGATATTACGATTGCATAGACCTGTTCAATATTTTGGCTATCGAGCATATTTTGCAAAGGAGCCCTATGTATCGAGTGCTGCTGCATTTGAAGCATCAACAATAGGGGCAGTTCCATTAAAATTGGTAGAAGAATTAATACATAAAAATATAAATTTAGCGTGGTTCTTTATACATGAATTATCTCGTAATTTAGGCGGTTCTGATGCAAAAATAGTAAATCTTACACAGAAACATATTAGAGGTCGTTTAGCTGAAGCTCTTATTGTATTAAAAGATAGCTACGGCTATGAAGATGATGATTCAACTTTACGTATATATATGGCCAGAGAAGATTTAGCAAATCTTTCCAATATGACAACATCAAATGCGATTCGAACATTAACGAGCTTTGTGAATGAAAAAATTATTGCAGTAGATGGTCGTAGAATAAAGATTATCAATGAACAAATGCTGCGAAAAATTAGCAAATTTGGCTAAAATTTAGTTCTGATTATTTTCCCTGTACTTGTTCGATTAAATTTCCCCACGGTAATAATCTTTTTGGGATAGTAAAAATGGTTTGTGAGTTTTTGTTTAATATTTGTCTCT
Organism: uncultured Muribaculaceae bacterium; assembly: GCA_964497305.1. Classification (GTDB taxonomy): domain Bacteria; phylum Bacteroidota; class Bacteroidia; order Bacteroidales; family Muribaculaceae; genus RGIG4079. The sequence goes on from CAZCEB010000246.1 coordinate 1,048, forward strand.
AATTCGTGTATATTAATTTGTTGATTTTCTACATATAGAGTTACAACTTCGCCCCATTTATCGTCAGGTGTTGCAGTAATGTAGAATGGGTCAACTATTATTTCAGATAACGTTTTTTCTATTTCTTCAGGGTATATTTTGATACCACCACTATTTATAACATTGTCCCATCGACCAATCCATTTAAAATGAGTGCTATCAAATAACTCTACAATGTCATTTGTTATAATTGTATTAAATGAAAAATCAGGAGCAGAAATAATGAGACATTGGCGATTGTCAACAGAAAAAGTAAAACCTGATAAACTTTCATAAATATCTTCACCATTTACTATATGGCGTAAAGCGACATGACTACATGTTTCAGTCATCCCATAAGACGCATAACAATTTATTCCAGAATTTATTATTTTTAACTCAACATCTTTAGGAATTGCGCCACCTCCAATTATTACATTTTTAATGTTTGACGAATATGAAGATTTAATAACTGAATTAATCTGAGAAGGAACAATTGGTATTAAATCAATTGTTCCATAATCTTGTTTAATTGGATTATTGGTCGGTTTTTCAATAAATAATTTCGCACCAGAAATTATTGCACGAACAATCATCATCTTTCCTGCTATGTAATCAGGAGACAGGGGTAAAACTAATATTGATTTTTCTGTTATTCCAAAATAGTTACACGTTGCAATTGCTGATTTTTCCATGTCTTTTTTTGTAAGACAAATCTTTTTTGGTATACCTGTAGAGCCTGATGTATGAGCGTTAACATAGTCATTATTGTTGTGCCATTCATCAAGAAACATTTTTACATTATCATCTGCATTATAAATTATGGCTCGATCCAATTTAATTCCGGAATATCCCATTGTAATATAGGATTATAGTGTAAGACATCACGTTCTTGGATAAGAGGAGAATCAAAATTATTGTTGTATAATTGACCAGTTCCTAAACCTTGGGGAAGTTTAGTCCTCTTTGTTGATATCCATTGGGCAATAGCATTTAATCCAATATTAGATTCAAGAGCAGATGTTGCCCACCACTGAATTTTATAATTATCTGCCAATGTAATCCATTCATCTGCGCCGGAAAAGCCACCACACAAAGCTGGCTTTAAAATGATGAAATGGGGCATTATTTGTTGAAGTAAAATTTCTTTTTGATATAGATTATTAACTCCAATTAATTCTTCATCGAGAGCAATTGGAATTGGTGATCTTTTGCATATATCAGACAATGCTTCCCATTGTTTCGTTTTTATAGGTTGTTCAATTGAATGAATTGAATATTGAGCTAATTGATCTAATTTAAACAATGCATCTATATGAGTGAAAGCTCCATTTGCGTCAAGCCTTAGTTCGAGTTCCTTAGGAGAGAAATTAGAGCGAATATATTTGATTAATTCAATCTCTTTCTCAAAATCTATACCACCAATTTTTAATTTGAGACAATGAAACCCTGAGGAAATTTTTTCAATTATTCTATTATACATTTGTTCAAATGAGCCCATCCAAATGAGCCCATTTATAACAATGTCTTTTTCTCCACGACACCAATCGGAATGAAAAATAATCCGTTTTCCCCCATTTTTTAAATCATTTAAAGCCGTTTCTATTCCGAAACAGATAGAGCTATACTGCTTATAATCTGAATATCGATACTGATTAATGTTGTGACAAGCATTTGCTAATATCGCTTCATAATCAAAGGAGGATTCAGCACTTAATCCTTGAAATATAGCACACTCCCCTATTCCGTA
>CAZCEB010000247.1:0-2812 GCA_964497305.1 uncultured Muribaculaceae bacterium
GAATGGGGTTGTATTTCTTAAGTTCCAATCTCTCAGTGGTATTTTTTCTGTTTTTGGTGGTAATGTAACGTGAAGTGCCGGGCATACCACTTGCCTTGTGTTCAGTACACTCAAGAATAACTTGTACGCGATTACCTTTAGCTTTCTTTGCCATCTTCTTAGAATCCTAAAATTTTAATATCCTTATCAGTTAAATAACCCTTTTCGGCTGCTTGCATCATAGCTGCATTAAGACCGAGTTTGTTGATGGTGCGGAGACCGGCAGCAGAAATAGTGAGGTTAATCCACATTTCTTGTTCTACCCAATAGAACTTCTTAGAGAATAGGTTAACGTTAAATTTACGTTTTGTACGTCTCTTAGAGTGCGATACGTTATTACCTACCATCGCTTTCTTGCCTGTAATTTGACAAATTTTTGACATGGCTGTTATAATTTATCTTGTTTTGTTATTAATTAACTTGGTGTTGCTTTGATGGCCGCCATCTCAGTCTCATATCATCGTTAATTGCATCATTTTTAACGACTTTCAGGATGAGCCACAAAACAGAGTGCAAAGTAACAAAATTTTATCGGATTACACAAATTTCCGAGAATATAATTTTGCTAATAAGTTGATTTTTTATCGTTTAAAATCTTTTAGTTGTGATATTAGCATGATGAGTGCGGTTGTTGAGGAGCGGTCGATGACGCGAGTGCGGTTTCCCGGAAAATGGAATGTGTTGCTCTCAATTCCTTGCGGAGTTTTGACCGCGATGCACACTGTGCCAACGGGTTTCTCCTCTGTTCCTCCTCCCGGTCCGGCAATGCCCGATGTGGCAATAGCGCAATCGGTATTTAGGGTTTTGCATGCTCCTGTTGCCATTTGCTCTACAACCGGGATGCTCACAGCTCCATGTTGCGCGAGAGTCTCGTTGGTTACGCCTAATACGCGATGTTTTACATCGTTGCTATATGCAACTACGCTACCCATAAACGAGGTAGAACTGCCGGCTATGCTTGTAATCAAATGGGCGATATTGCCTCCGGTACAGCTCTCGGCTGTAGAAACGCTCAAGCCTGTCTTGTTGAGGTAATGGAGTAAAATTTCTTCTACGCTTTTGTCTTCGGCAAAAAGGATGTCATTGCCAAGCATTTCAATGAGTTGGTGGTGGTATCTGTTCAACTCTTTGTTGATAAACTCTTTGTCGTGATGAGTACCATCAAGGCGCAGACGTATGAGTCCCGGTTTGGGAAGATAGGCAAGATGGATGTATTGAGGTAGAGCATCTTCCCATGAAGCAATCTTAGAGGCAAGCCCCGACTCGGTGTGGTTGATTACAAGCAATGTGCGATGCTCGATAGCAACATTGCTGTGGAATTTTTCCAATAGTTGGGGTAGCACTGCATCGAGAAACATTTGTCGGGTTTCAAATGGTACTCCCGGCATCGCTATAAGTATTTTGCCGTCTTTTTCAAACCACATGATTGGAGCTGTGCCAACGAGGTTTTGTATGACTCGACACGATGTTGGTACTATGGCTTGAGATGCTGTTAGCTCATTGATTTTAAAACCACGTTTTCTGACAACTTCTTTGACGTTTTCGAGAGTGGCTGCATCTTCTTTTAATTCGCCACCAAAATATTGGCAAAGTACCGATTTTGTTATGTCGTCTTTTGTAGGTCCAAGACCGCCTGTTGTCAGCACAACATCGCTTGTGGCAAATGCGTGGTCTATGGCACGACGTATCTCGTTGGCGTTGTCGCCAATGACTTGTACGTCGTTAACTTTCCACCCCACAGGGTTTAACATGCGAGCAATGTCGCCTGAGTTGGTGTCAATGACCTGCCCAATGAGCAACTCATCACCTATTGCTATAATTGAAACATTCACGAAATAAAATTGAGAGTTGAGGGTTGAGAATTGAGAGTTATTGCTGAGGATTCTTGGCTATTTTTTGTTTGCACGTTTTTACTATTGATGTTAGCATTGCGATAATTTCATTTAGTTCAGAATATATAGGGCTAAATTGTGATTGATCAATAATATCGCTTTCAACTAATAATTCAAGCCAGTATGCGGTTTCGTCAGCTTCTTTTAAAGCTATAGATAGTTTGCTGATGAAATCGAGCATACTTTGAGCATTCTTGCTTTCTCTAATATTTGCTCCGATGCTTGTTCCACTACGAAATAATTGTTTTGAAATTATATGCTCGTTTTTATGAATCGATAAAAATTTAGAGAATGAAATGACTTTTATAGCAAATTGTTTGCTTTTGCTCGCGATTGTGTTTTGCTTTTGCATCGCTATAAATATTTGTGCGTATTAATTTTTCAACTTTTAACTTTCAACTTTCAATTCTCAATTCTCAATTCTCAACTTTATATAGTTACTCTTGCGTAGGGGGTGGCGTCGAGGTCGCAGAATTGTTTGTCAAGGAATTTGTAGTATCCGGCGATTGCTACCATCGCGGCATTGTCGGTGGTGAACAGGCGCTCAGGGATAAAAGCTTTTAGACCGCGTTGAGCGCAATAATCGGCAATCGCTTGGCGTACACCTGAGTTGGCTGAAACGCCACCACCTATAGCAACCTGTTTCACACCTGTGATATCGACTGCTTTGCGCAGTTTGTCAAGTAGAATTTCGATGATGGTGCGTTGTAGCGATGCTGCAAGATCAGCTTTGTTGTTTTCGATAAAGTCAGGGTCGAGCTTTTTGGCATCACGCAGAGTATATAAAAACGACGTTTTTAGACCACTAAAGCTATAATCAAGTTCAGGGATGTGTGGCTTGGAAAATTTAAAGCGGTTAGCATCCCCCTCAGCCGCAAGGC
>CAZCEB010000248.1:0-2810 GCA_964497305.1 uncultured Muribaculaceae bacterium
TTAGGCAACTGATAATTGCGATGTGAAAGAGAATTATTAACGTTTTCATATATTGGGTTTTAGAAGGTTGTTTAATATTCAAAAATTACTTTGTGAATTAATTCTTGGGTATCTTCATCATCGGTGTCATAAATGATAGCATCTGATATCATTTCTTCAATTGAGGTGGATGAATATTTATACTCATCAATAAATTGTTCTGCTTCTATCAACTCCGGCATGATTAGGTCAAGATCTGTAATCTTTTCGCCATTGCGTATAATATAACTTCCTTCATAGATGTTATATTCATTGGTTATTTGTGGGGGAATGTTATATAACTTTATTCCTAAAGTGCACGCAATCGCAATTGTTGCGGCAATCGCTATTGAGTACTGCCAATGTTTTGAGAAAAAACGAGGGCGTTTTCGCAGTTCATTAATAGGCGCTTTCATTCCAGAGGCATACCATGTCATCATTTCTCGGTATTGTTCGGCATAAGGAGAAATATTACTTTGGGCAAAATATTTATATAGCATCTGTTCCTCGGCGCATGTTGTTGTGCCGTCAAGAAATCGCTCTATCCATAGCCCGATGTTATTGTCATTAATTTCAGTCATAAATAGTTCTTAAAAAAAGTTCTTTAATGCGATTGCGAGCACGAGAGAGCTGAACACGTACAGCAACTTCAGAAGAGCCTATCATTTGAGCAATTTCAGCAGTTTCCATCCCTTCAATGTGTTTTAGCTTTAGGATAATCTGTTGACCATCAGGTAAAGAGTCAATCATGCGATTGATATTTTCGACATTTTCGTCTTTTATGATGACATCTTCAGGAGAATATACAATTTCGTCAACATGTATATCTTCAATAGATAGAGTTTTTCGTTGCTTTATGCGGTCAAGACATAGATGCCTACCGATGACAATTGCTAACGCATCGATAGAATTATATTCATCAAGGCGGTCTTTCATGCTCCACAACTTTAACAACGTATCTTGTGCAATATCATCGGCATCATCATTATTTTCGAGACATCGGCAAGCCATTGCAATTATGCGTGGACGCAATCGTGTAGCAAGTGTTTCAAACTCTTTTCGGTCCATAATCACTTATAAGACGATTGACTATGCCGAAATGTTACATTATATGATGAAAAAAATATCACGAAAATAAACGTGATATTTTTATAAATAGAGATAAAACTATAATTAAACATTTTCTAATGCTTGTTCCAAGTCAAGAAGGATATCATCGATGTGTTCTGTCCCGATTGACAGGCGTATTGTCGAAGGTGTTATGTGCTGTTTGGCTAACTCTGTTGGACTAAGTTGTGAATGGGTAGTAGTATAAGGATGTATAACAAGGCTTTTTACATCAGCAACGTTAGCTAATAATGAAAAAATTTCCAGAGAATCTATAAATTTCCAAGCCGAATCTTGCCCTCCGTTTATTTCAAAAGTGAAAATACTTCCACCACCATTAGGAAAATATAAGTCATAAAGATAATGGTCATGGTGGTCAGGTAATGAAGGATGATTTACCTTTGCAACTTTAGGATGTTGAGATAAATATTTGACAACCTTGAGCGCGTTTTCAATGTGTCGCTCAACTCGTAAAGATAGGGTTTCCAATCCTTGTAAAAGAATAAAAGCGTTAAATGGAGAAAGTGTTGCTCCGGTATCTCGTAAAATGACCGCACGAATACGGGTTACAAAGGCCGCGTTTCCTGCTACGTCGGCAAATATTGCTCCATGGTAGTTGGGGTCGGGTTTTGCTAAAGTTGGGTACTTCTCCGGAACTTTTTTCCAATCAAAATTCCCTCCATCAACAATAACACCACCAAGAGAAGAACCATGTCCTCCAATAAATTTAGTGGCGGAGTGGATTACTATATCTGCACCATGTTCTATAGGTCGGATTAAATAAGGGGTGCCAAATGTATTATCTATAATTAATGGGATGTGATTTCGATGGGCAATTTCAGCAATGGCTTCAATGTTGGTAATATCAGAATTGGGGTTGCCAAATGTTTCAGCATAAATGGCTTTTGTGTTAGGTCGTATTGCGGCATTTAGAGCCTTAATGTCATTTATATTAATAATTGAATTTGAAATGCCTTGAGTCGCAAGAGTGTGGGTAATAAGATTATATGATCCGCCATATAAATTGTCGGCAGCAATGATATGATCACCAACAGTAAGAATATTTTGTAGCGCATAGGTAATTGCTGCAGCTCCTGATGCAACTGCAAGTCCGGCAACACCACCTTCAAGAGCTGCCACTCGTTCTTCAAATACCCCTTGAGTTGGATTGGTTAAGCGCCCATAAATGTTTCCGGTATCTCGCAACCCAAAACGATCAGCAGCGTGTTGTGAGTTGTGGAAAACATACGATGTTGTTTGGTAAATAGGTACTGCGCGTGCATCGGTTGCTGAATCGGCATGTTCTTGTCCAACGTGTAATTGAAGAGTCTCAAAGTGTAATTTTGTTCTATCCATAATTTCTTGTGTTAAGTTATTTTCTTGCAAAGGTATATTCGTGAGAAAATTAATGCAATGAAAATGTAAAATATAGAAAATATTACTATATTTGCGTGTTTCTATAGAAAATGTCAAGAATTTAGTCTTGGATTTAGTATTGGGTTAGAAAATTATTCTTTTAAAATGTAATCATGGATAAATTAGATAAGATAGATTTAATGATATTGCGTGCATTGCAAAATGATGCACGTCTAACTAATAAGGAACTTGCAGCAAAAGTGCATTTGTCAACGACGCCTGTATTTGAACGAGTGAGACGATTAGAAAATAATGGGTATATAAAGAAA
>CAZCEB010000249.1:0-2806 GCA_964497305.1 uncultured Muribaculaceae bacterium
CATCACAAATCGTTGTGCGTGCAATTTCATCAATCAATGCATCGCAAAGCAATGAACCGTTGTTTGTAATCGATGGTATGCCTGTTCGTGGAGGCGCTTCTTCTGCGGCAGATATCAACCCTAACGATATCGAAACAATGTCAGTGCTTAAGGGTGCTGCCGCTTCAGCTCTTTATGGTCAGGAAGGTGCCAATGGTGTAATCTTGATTACAACTAAGAGTGGTAAACAAGGTACTGTAACTGTTACAGCAAGTGGTGGTTGGGAAATCTCAGAAGCAGCAAATGTTCCTGAAATCCAAAGCAAATATATCTCCGGCTCAAACGGTATGTATGTAACAAACGCCAACAATGGTTGGGGTCCGCGTTTGCGCGCTGAAGACAAAGTGTATGACAACGTAGGTGACTTCCTCGGAACAGGTTTCATGCAAAAGTATGATATCTCACTCTCAGGAGGGAATGAGAAATTCTCGGCTTACGCTTCAGCGAACTACATGGATAACGAAGGCGTTGTTCACAATGACTACAGAAAACGTCTTGGCGTTTATGTGAAAGGTGAATTCAACCCAACTGAAAAATTGAAAGTTCAGTTGTCAACAAACTATATCGACACTAAATCACGCAGTTTCGGTAACTCAATGTCTAGTGTATATGGTTGGGCTATAAACCGTGATATGTCAGACTATCGTTTGGAAAACGGTATGCCTAATTGGGGTGCCCGTTATGACGCATACGATGAGCTTACTTTGGCTCAAAAATTGAGTACAAGCCCGTCTCCTTACTATAGCCTTTATATGGATGAGGCAGAAGCTCAATCAACACGTGTGATGATTAATGGTCAAATCTCTTACGAGCCAATCAAAAACTTGACTTTCGTCGGTAAGATTGGTTACGATAAAGCAAATAGCCATTCAGAATCATCAACACATCCTCGCAACTCAAAAAACGAGTTTGATGCTGAGGCTATTAAAGAAGCCGGTCTTGAAAGCGACCTTGCATCAAGAAATGGTGGACACTGGTTCTATCCTTCACAAAGCGACCGCTTGACAGTCCAATTGACAGGTAACTACTATTGGAAGATAAATGACAACTTCAATTTGAACTTCTTCCTCGGTGGTGAATATTCTGAAAAGTCAAGCTACTCAGCCGGTTTTGGTGGCGTTGACTATGTGCTTGGCGGAGACTTCTTCTCAATGAATAACTTGAACCCCGACTGGTTCCAATATGCCGATGTGTATTTGAACCACTCTAAGAGCAATAAGTTTGGTTACTTCGGTGAACTTCGTTTCGACTATAAGGGTATGGCACAATTGTCAGTAACCGGTCGTCTTGATGGTTCTTCTACATTAAAACAAGCAGTAGAGCCGGTTTACTTCTATCCTTCTGTAACTGCCGGTGTAATCTTCTCTGAATTGTTCAAGTTGCAAAACGATTGGTTTGACTACGGTAAAATACGTGGTAACTGGGCAAAAGTAGGTAAGGACGCTCCTGCCAACTTGTTTGACCCATCATTTAAACAATGGTCAACATTCCCCGATGGAGGTTATGGTATTTCTGCAACAAACTCTACAGCCGATCCAAATCTTAAACCTGAGATGACTACTTCTTGGGAAATCGGTGCAGACTTGCGTTTCTTCAAGTCTCGCACTCGTTTGGATATTGCTTACTATTCAACAAAAGTTGATAACCAGATTGTAACAATGCGTGTATCTCCGACATCAGGTGCTATCCTTCGTACATTCAACTCCGGTGAGATTGAAAACTACGGTATTGAAGCAACTCTTTCTCAAGACATCTTGCAAACAAAAGACTTCCAATGGACAGCCAACGTGAATTTCTCACTTAACCGAGGCCGTCTTTTGAGCTTGCCAAATGACCAAAAAGAATATCTTGGTAACCAATATGGCAATGACTTCTATTGTATAGCTCAAGTAGGTGGATCTACAACGGCAATGACCGGAGAAGATTATTTACGCACAGAAGATGGTCAAGTAATTATCGATGAAAACGGTCTTCCAATGATTTCATCAAATAAGAACAATCATCTTGGTGACCGTGAGCCTGATTTCTTGTTAGGTCTTGGCTCTACTTTCACTTGGAAAGATGTATCACTATCTTTCTTGGTTGACGGACGTTGCGGCGGTGATGTTTACAACTATACAGGTCGTGGTTTGATTGCTAATGGTCAAAGCAAGTTCTTTAACAAATATCGTAATCGTGAGATCGTATTTGATGGTGTAGTTGCAAATGGCGATGGAACATATCGCAAAAACACTACTCCGGTGATTTTGGATAGCAATATCGCTAACACATATATCGCAGAAATTCCTTCAAACTTCATCGAAGATGGTTCATATATACGTTTGAGCCACGTGACTCTTTCTTATGATTTTGGTCGTTTGATGAAAAAACTCGGCTCAAGCAATCCTATAAAAGGTCTTCGCGCTTCGGTTACAGGTCGTAACTTATTATTGTTGACCAAGTATTCGGGATCAGATCCACAGGTAATGCCTTCTGCAACAGGTGGTGTAGGAGCTATGGGTGTCGATAACTATAGCGTTCCTTCAATGCGTAGTTTTAACTTTAATGTTAACGTAACATTCTAATAAGCTATGAATAAAATCAAAATATTATCATTGTCACTTTTGCTTGGATTAGCAATGTCGAGTTGTGAGGACACTCTCAGTGAGAACGTTAATCCTGATGTGGCACATACAAATACGCCGGATTTAGGTCTCCCTGTTGTTGTTTTTTATGCGCAACAGGTCGTTTATGACCATTCTGAATATAACGTCTATCTTTCTCAATG
>CAZCEB010000250.1:0-2802 GCA_964497305.1 uncultured Muribaculaceae bacterium
AAACTACCAATACAAGAAGTAAACATCATTGATCCGGCAAGAGCCATGATAAGCCCTACACTTAAATACTTTTTCTTCATACAACAAAACTTTTTATTATATTTATTAAATACTACTTCAACGGAATTTTCTGCTCACATCGCTCATAAAATTTCATAACCTGTTCTACATAAGTAACCGTCTGACGACCTCGAAAATATCCATATTTACAAACCTCGTCATTATAATATTCTGGTTTTGATTTCATTAAAATTGCCTCAGCGACATTTCCATCCCATACTTGCGGATTCTTTCCATACTTTTTCGCTAAAGCAATAGCATCGTATACATGAGCAATTCCTGAATTATATGCTCCTACAATAAATTTTAATCGTTCTTTTTCATCGGGAACATATTTCTCCAATGATTTGTTTAATGATTTTATGATTTTTACGGCTGTAGATATATTAGCATCAGGATTTGCTATTTTATCCATTGATAATCCATATGCTCGAGCTGTGCTTGGCATTATTTGCATTATTCCTCGTGCACCTGCCCACGAAACTACCGTAGTATCAAATCGGCTTTCGGTAAAACCTTGTGCCGCCAATAAACGCCAATCCCAATCAATCTCTTTAGCATACTTTTTAAACAATTTATCGTATGCTGAAATTCTACCACCATTAAACTTAAAATTGGCTGAGGATACTTCGTTTTTACTCAATTCAAAATATCGTTTTAATAACCATGCTTGTGTCTTCTGTGGTTGTTCTTGGCTCATCCACTGGTTTATTGAATCGGCAAGCCATTCTTTTGATGGAGTAACACCCCAAGCCGATCGCTGAGGAAACGAGACCTTCAACGTAATATCCAAGTCATTAAAATAAGTTTTATTTAATCTTGCGATATCACTATCCACTATTGTCAACGGAATCTTGCCATCAGAAACCATCTCTATAAGTTCCTCTGATATCAATGTGTCCCTGTCTATCGGATGAATGTTTATTCCTCCGCCCAATTCGCTATTGAGGTTATCCAAACGATGTTGATATTTGGAGTCTTTTTCCACATATACATCCCTACCCACTAATTCAGTAACATCATTAATGCGTTTATCTCCTGATTTAGGCTGAACAAGGACTTGATAGGTAATATTTTCTATTCCACATGGTAACACTCGAGACTTATACTCAGCAGTAATTGGAATTTCATAAGCAATCAAATCAATGTATCCTGAATCCAACATTTCAACCAACGAATTAAGATTTGGAGCCACTTCAATTGATAATTTTATGTTCTTATCAGAAGCCAAACGGCTGATGAGATCATAATCATAACCCATTGTTTCCTCCCGATAGATAAAATAAGATGTTGGACTATATAATGTTCCAACTTTCAACGTATCGGGGAATTGATAATCTCCATCTTCATTTTTTGCCCCTGTTCCACCCTCTACTGCACATGAGTAAAGCGCACAAAGATAAAGGGTTAATATCATTATACCAATACAACCCTTTATATCCCATATATTTTTATAGTTAATATTCAAATACGCCTTTTTCTGAAATAATAGTCAATTTATTTTGTGGGGCATCTTCAACTCGACCAACTATGCGAGCCGAAATACCCATATCTTCTGAAATTTCAATAACACGTTTGGCATCTTCAGGCGATAAATATATTTCCATACGATGCCCCATATTAAATACTTTGTACATTTCAGCCCAATCGGTTTCTGATTCCTTACTTATTAATTCAAACAATGGTGGTACAGGGAAAAGATTATCCTTAATAACATGTTTGTTTTCGACAAAGTGCATAATCTTTGTTTGAGCACCACCTGAGCAATGTACCATACCATGTATTTTAGGGCGCATTTCATCCAATAGTTTCTTTATTACGGGAGCATAAGTGCGAGTTGGAGACAATACCAATTTTCCTGCATCAATAGGAGAATTTTCAACACCATCAGTCAAATGTACCGATCCAGAGTAAACAAGTTCTGAAGGCACACTTGCGTCAAAACTTTCAGGATATTTTTCAGCCAAATATTTAGCGAACACATCATGTCGAGCTGATGTCAATCCATTGCTACCCATTCCACCATTATATTCTTTTTCATAGTTAGCTTGACCATAAGAGGCTAAGCCCACAATAACATCACCCCCCTTAATATTGGCATTATTAATAACATCGGAGCGTTTCATGCGGCATGTTACCGTACTATCTACAATAATTGTACGTACAAGGTCTCCAACATCAGCCGTTTCTCCTCCTGTACTATAGATGCTCACTCCCATTTCTCTTAATTCAGCAAGCAATTCTTCTGTACCATTAATTATTGCAGCAATAACTTCTCCTGGAATTAATAATTTATTGCGACCTATTGTTGATGAAACCAAAATATTATCGGTAGCACCTACACACAATAGATCATCGATATTCATAATCAATGCATCCTGAGCAATGCCTTTCCACACACTAATATCACCTGTTTCTTTCCAATAAATATAAGCTAATGAAGATTTTGTGCCTGCTCCATCGGCATGCATTATGTTACAATACTCTTCATCGCCACCAAGTATATCTGGAATGATTTTACAAAATGCTTTAGGATATAATCCTTTATCTACATTTTTAATTGCATTGTGGACATCTTCTTTAGATGCAGAAACTCCACGCATGTTATATCTTTGATCGCTCATATATAATTGATTTAAATCTTACAAATCTAAAAGTATCCAATAACACAATATTGCTGGAACTACAAATAATAATGAATCTATTCTATCTAAAATCCCACCATGACCAGGGATAAGATTG
>CAZCEB010000251.1:0-2796 GCA_964497305.1 uncultured Muribaculaceae bacterium
AAGAGCTTTCAAACGTGGAATATCAAAGTTCCCTTTGAAAGGATGAATATAGTGAGGATCAAGACCTTCTTTTGTTACTAATTCTTCCACGCGTCCACCCATGCGAGTAATATGCGCCTTAGTTGTTGTAAAGTGGAAGTTCATAGGCACCACATCGCCTTGCTTTACAAATGTTTCAGCAAGGATATTTTCACATGCACGTCCTTGGTGTGCAGGAAGGAAATATTTTGTTCCAAATACAGTTTCCAATGCTTTCATCAAACGATTACATGTCTCAGAACCTGCATAAGAGTCATCGGCTTGCATTGATGCGGCAACTTGATTATCACTCATGGCGTTAACCCCTGAGTCGGTCAACATATCCATGAAAACATCTTTATTTTGCAACAAGAAAGTATTATTTCCGGCTTCTTTCAAACATTTAACACGTTCTTCGACTGTTGGAAGGAATAGTTTTTGTACAACACGCACCTTATGCATTTCCAATGGCACTTGTTGGTCTTCTTTGTAAAATTTTATTACTGACATTTTTATTATGATTAAATTTATAATTTATTCTAATTTTGAACTGCAAATGTAAACAAAAATAATCGATTTGAAAGCATATTGTCAGTAATATTACAAAAAAGCCACAAACTTTTCACGTTTGCGGCTTTTTTTATGAAGAAAAACACAATATTATTTAATGACAATCTCTTCAATAGGTTGTTCTTTAGTGGGATCCATTAAATGAGATTGATATTTAACCCTTCTGAAATCAATTGTAGCAAGATCAATACAACGTATTGAATTATTATATGACGTTTTAAAATAGACTTTTCGATGCGTCAAATCAATCGCCGAAGTCCACTGTGTTGCACTTGGAATATCAGGAGCTTCACCAAGAGAGTGTTCAATACCGATGGGGATATCAAAATTGTTTAATATGTGGAAACATTGCAACACAGTGGAAAAAGCTGATGCAAGTTGCGGTGCAGTAGCCCGATAAAATGCAATGCGCACAAATCGAGATGGTGGAGTTGCATCCCCGGGTAATCCAAGAAATCCTGAGTTACCACCAATAGGTGTTAATGTAATATTTCCCATTTTTTGCTCGGGAGCGCTACCGGGAAACAAATTTACATAGTTATTTAAATTGGTCAAGTGCCATTCAAATCCCGGAGAATTAGTCAACACGCCAACGGTATTTTCATAAAAATGAGGTACTCCATCAACAATTTCAAGCACCACTTGACGCCCTGATGGCTCACCAATGCGATAATGCACCACCGATGCCGCATCAAGCCCTACGACTCTCACATCTTTTATTCCCTCTTTCAGTTCATCAATTGTTGAAAATTGCGTCAAAATCCATGTTGGCACCTGCAAATCACCAATCGACACACTATTCATCGCTTTATCATAACTCTGATAACTACCATAATGAGGGAAGAAGAATAACCCTGCCGACAAACCGGCTTCATTTATTCCTTCACAAATAAATTCTTTCATCACCACCGACATTCCCACAACACCATGTTTGGCAGTAAATGTCAAACCATTTACACCCGATGGAGTAAATGATGTTATTGTTTCTCCTCGTGGTATTATCACATACTCGCTCTTCAATGCTCCTGCAGCAGCCTCAATCGTGCGAGCCTGCACATAGGATCCATCCTTTGCTGTTAACGATATACCTGTACAGGCTATTGCCTGCATTGTACCATAGCAGATTGCTGCAGTACCTAATAATAGTTTCTTTTTCATAGTACGACTATCTTAAACATTAATCACTATCAATACAACAACTTTTTCTCATTTTTGTTTCCTCTATTATTCTTGTAATTTTTCATTTTATTATGTACCTCGCATAACTAATTTATATATTAAAAAGTGTATCTTTGTAGTTTGGAATTTAAAAATGAAGTGGAGTTATAAAATACTGCGGGCAATACTGGTATCATTACTATCTTTAATGATACTACTTCCTACTACTTTATATGTAGTAATGTCACTCTCACCCGTTCAAAACAAAGTTAAAGCAATAGGCGAAGAAGAAATACGTAAATTATTGAACACTAATATTAAAATCGGCTCAGTTATTTTTACGCCATTCAACAGAATCACTCTTAGAAATATAGTCATAGAAGATGCCAACGGAGACACAGCTGCATACATCAAACGACTTGGCGCCGGCATAAACCTTAGTAAATTAATTAAACATCAGTCAATTGAGATTAATTATACAGAATTAATAGGTCTTGATGCACGCATTTCAAAAATGACACATGATGCTCCGCTTAATATTCAACATATTATTGACGCTTTAAAGCCTAAAGAAAAAAATAAACCTCCGACATCTTTTAACCTAAAAATCAACACCGTAGTAATCAGAAATTCACAAATAAAATATGATGTTCTCGCTGCAGAAAAAGATAGCTCAAAATTAGACACCAACCACCTACATATATATGATTTCAATGCCGATTTACAATTACCACGCATCAAAAATGATGATTTTTTAATTGATATAAAACGTTTTGCTCTAAAGGAAAGCTCAGGACTTGAATTAAGTTCCCTCAAAGGCGTTTTCCACATAGCATCTTACGAAACATCGATTAAAGGACTCGAAATACAGATGCCCAATTCAGAAATATACCTATCTGATATTGTAATAAATCATACCGATTGGAATGATTTAAAACGCAATTATAAATCAACTCCATTTAACATCTCTATCAGACCCGGTAGTTATGTTTCACCATCTGATTTCAAAGGGCTGATGCCTCAATTAAAGGACTTTGATGACAAAATAGA
>CAZCEB010000252.1:0-2740 GCA_964497305.1 uncultured Muribaculaceae bacterium
ATGGTTGAGTTCCATTAGTTGAGAAATTCCATCCTTCAGTAAGAACGATGTTTTGGTCATCAAGGGTGTAGCTTGGTTCTTCTGATGTGCCTGGATCTTCAGGATCTTCAGGAGCAACAGGCTCTTCTTCGCTTGGTACGCTTCCGTCTTCATTTGTGAGGATTACTTCGGTAGGTATTTCAATACGAACTAAATTGCCATTAGCTTCGCTACCACTTGAAACAGCAATGTAGCTGACAAATTGTCCTTTTCCTAATGAAAAACTTGTGTTTAGTGTGCAACGAAGGGTACCTCCTGTAAGTGTATTCCAGTCAGAAAGAGCTTCTACCTTTATTGCTGATGTTGCAGAATTGAAAGACATATTAGCAGAAAGCCCTTGAGCAGTGATTTTGACATCTTGTGTTACTGTTTCACTTGAACCATAAACTGCTTTTAATGAAACTTCAGCAACGTTACTTGTTATTTTTGCTTCTACGGGAGATGCTGAAGCAGGAACTGTGGCATATACGCTCCAACAATATGTTCCGATGTTTCGACGTCCGCTATTGTAGCCGAGCCAGTCGTATGATGAGTGTTGACCATCGTCATCTGCCCATGTGGTATCATTAGCATCTCCATAGGGGTCGTGACAAACGAATGAGCCTGTTCTGGCAACAAATCCTCCGGAAGTTGTGTATGTACAATTTGTGCGGAATCCAAGAATCAAGTGTCCTGAAGAGCGAAGATATACACATAGAGGAGAAGGGCGACCTGCAGCTGATTCTGTACAGAATTTGTTCCAACTACCACTTGCGGTCCAAAGGTATTCAGCAGTAAGACAGCCATTTAGTTTCATGAATGAAGTCATATAGCCTCCACTTGGAGCACGGCTTCCTGTCCACATATATCCGTATGCACCGGGAACACTATAGCATCCGTTCCCGTAAGCAGTTTCGCTGAAAGTTTTTGTGCCGGCTTTGTTAGTAAATACGGCACTAATAGCGTGGGCATATTTAAGTGCTGTGCCATCAGAGCGACGATATGTGGTCTTTTGAGGAAGAAGATCGTAGTAACCGAGGTACATACATGCAGAGGTGGGCGCACAAGTTACGTGACCATGAGCAGTACAACCATTAACTGCGGGAGAGTCATAGATTTGGCTATAATAAGGGATATCGAGAGCTCCGATTGTACCCTCAGCAGGAACCGGACTTGGCTTGATGTTAGGATTGTCGTTAGGGTTGCTGTGGCGAAGACCTACAATTGTTTCTTCATCGAAACTTATAATTGTTTCTTCTTTTACTGATGCTGCTGCAGGGGTGATACCTTCAACGAGATTTTTAACGACAAGACCACGTTTTGCTCCTGTTTTATAAGGAACATATAGTTTGTTGTCTCTTGTGATAATAGCATCGGTAGGAAGATTGTCAGATGATGTTACAAGTGTAAGTTCGCCTGTTCCATCAAAGTTGACTTTCTTAATAGATGTTCCTGCAATTTCAAAATCGTTGATGCGGTCAGTCTGAGTAAAGATAAGCTCTTCAGAGTTGTTTGCCCAAGAAATAGATTCTCCTTGTCCGAGGTTGTAAACTTTTTTAGAAGAGCGTTCTTGAACAGCAAGAGTGCCATTGCCTATTTGAACTGCAATTTTGCTTCCGTCAGGAGACCAAATAGGGCGGTAACCATCATTTACAGGAAGGAATTCTTTAGCTCCTGATGTAACGTCGATAACATACATGCGTCCATCAAGGTTGCTATATGCAACTTGTGTTCCATCGGGAGAGATGTTTGCAATATTTGTGTAGAAACCAAGGTCAAATGCTTTGCGAGTATTGCCTTTGCGCACGATTAGACGATTGCCCATAGTGTAAGCCATTGTGCCGTCGTTGGCAAAAGAAACTTGACCACATTCCCATGTATAATCTTCAAGGAGAGTAACAATACCTGTTGCTACGTCAAGGATTGCAGGCGCTTGTTCGTCAGCGTCGTTGAAACTCTTGAAACCGAGGTATTTGCCATCGGGGCTAAGGTTGGTATAAAGACCGCAGTTGCGTTCTTGAAGAATTGGAGTCAATTTGTCTCCATCAAGTGCATAGATTTCAGAGTATTCACTGTTTGTTAGGATGATGCCATTTGCAGTTTCCATAGGGGTACGAAGGTATCCCATGTCGCCGACTTCATAAGAGTCGACTAATGCAAAGGCATTGGCTGAAGTCAATAACAACATGGCTGCAGCAAGGCTTTTGAGTAGTTTTTTGTGCATAATTTTAAGGTTATTAGTTATAAATATGTATTAATTTGATGTTCAAGGTTATTAACTTGCAAATTTATAAAATATATATTTAATAAATTGATTTAAATGTAAAAATTATTTTTCGTCATACCATTTTGAATACATGAGATAATTGCGTGCAATTTTTTGATTTATCTCTTTGCTTTGGGCGGGATCGACCATTTTTATAAATTTTGCAGGAGCACCTCCCCAAAGTTCATTCGGTCCGATTTTTGTTTTGGAAAGTACGACGCTACCGGCAGCAACAAGAGCTCCTTCGCCCACTTCGGCGTCATCCATTACTACAGCACCCATCCCGATAAGCGCAAGATTGTGAATCTTTGCCCCATGGATAGTTACGTTATGTCCGATGGAAACGTCATTGCCAATTTCAATTGTCGATTTTTGATATAAAGTGTGTAGAACTGTGCCGTCTTGAATATTGACGCGGTTGCCTATTCTAATAGAATTGACGTCGCCACGCAATAC
>CAZCEB010000253.1:0-2721 GCA_964497305.1 uncultured Muribaculaceae bacterium
CTGCTGGAATAGGGTCGGATATAATATTCTACGAAGTTTGACTAATCATGGATTATCTGTTGTTGTGGGTGATACATCAGATAAAAATATTTGTAGCATGTCAAAATTTGTAACAGCGAATTTTGTTTACCCTGACCCTTTTACAAAAGAAGAAGAATTTATATTATGTCTTATTGAAAAGGTAAAAGAATATAATCCGAAAATACTATTACCTACTCATGATGAATCAATAATAATTGCTAAACACCGTAATCGATTTCCCAAAAGTTTAATAATTCCAATCGATACATTTGATAATCTCATTTCGCTTTCAAATAAAATAACAGCAACAAAACTTGCTTATAATGCGAATATTCCTATCCCCAAAATCTATCATGAGATATCAGAAATAAGTCAATTTCCGGTAGTATTTAAAACCGCAATAGGAAATAGTGCAAAAGGGGTATTTTTTCCTAAAAATATCACTGAATTAAATAATATAGCTCATAAATATGCCAATACCGAAACATTCATTCAAGAAAAAGTAGAAGGAATTGATCATAGTGTTGATTGTATTAGATTTGGCAATTTCTTTTTTGCTCTAACATATAAAGCCTTAGTTACAAAAACTGATGGAGGTGGGACTACCACTCAACGAATAATCGTAGATTGTCCAAATTTAGTTAGATATAGTAAGCAATTGCTTGATTATATTGATTATAATGGAGTCTGTGGCATTGATTTTAAATGTGATAATAACGGAAATGCTTATTTTATAGAATGTAATACTCGATATACTGGAGGTTTAGCTACTCCAATCGCTGCCGGTTTTGATATTCCATATATACACTATTGTTTTGCAATAGGAAAGAAATATGATAAAATAATCACCATAAAATATGGGACAAAAACAAAATGGATATTAGGTGATATTATTACACTTGTTGGCAGACTAATATCACTTAAATTAAATATGAGTGAATTAAAACAAATATTTAATTTTAAACATGATGCTTTTGATGATTATAGGTCTGATGATAAAAAAGCAATTTTAGGTGAGATGATATATTATCTCAGCAAACTTATTAAGAACCGAAAACTAAATCCTTAAATATTATATGGCAAAATTTATTTTTGATAGATTATTTTCTTTAATCGGAATAATTTCACTATTTCCTGTATTTATAGTCATAAGTATTCTTATAAAAATAAAAATGTCAGATGGACCAGTCTTGTTTACTCAAAAAAGGATTGGGAAAAATGGGTGTGAATTCACGATGTATAAATTTCGTACAATGATCGCACATCACAATGGGTCGTCAGTTTCAGTTGCAGGAGAAAATAGAATTACACCTTTAGGAAAAATCCTTAGGAAATACAAATTAGATGAATTACCAGAGTTATATAATGTTTTAATTGGTGATATGAGTTTTGTTGGACCACGCCCGGATGTTCCAGGATATGCTGATAAATTAAAAGGGCAAGATCGTGATATTTTAATTTTGAGACCAGGTATAACCGGACCAGCAAGTTTAAAATATAGAAATGAGGAATTTATCTTGTCATCTATTGATAACCCTCAAAAATATAATGATGAATATATCTTTCCTGATAAAGTTCGGATTAATTTATACTACCTAAACAATCAGTCATTTTGGATTGACATCAAAATTATATTATGCACTATTTTAGGAAAAACAATGACGTATAATAACGAAATAATATAAACAAAATGAAAGAGAGGATTTTGTTGTCGTTGGCTCACATCGATGGGTCAGAAAAGTATTGGGTTGATGAGGCGTTTCGCACTAATTGGATTGTGCCACTTGGTCCAAATGTTGACGAGTTTGAACGACGACTTGAAGATTATTTAACTTGCGGAAAAGTCGTTGCACTTAGTGCCGGTACTGCGGCTCTACATTTAGGATTAGTGATGTTAGGCGTAGGGAAAGATGACGAGGTAATCTGTCAATCATTCACTTTTTCAGCAAGTGCCAACCCTATATGCTATCAAGGCGCAAAGCCGGTATTTGTTGATAGCGAGCCCGACACATGGAACATGTGTCCGATCGCTTTAGAACGTGCTATAATAGATCGTAAAGATGTAACAGGGAAATACCCAAAAGCAATAATACCTGTTCATCTATATGGCATGCCCGCCAAAATGGATGAAATCAACGAAATTGCGAAAAGATATGGTATTCCTGTTCTTGAAGATGCAGCCGAAGCTTTAGGATCGCAATATAAAGGTAAAATGTGTGGTACACTCGGAGATTATGGAGCAATAAGTTTCAACGGGAACAAGATTATCACAACCTCAGGAGGAGGTGCATTAATATGTCCAAGTGAAGATGCTGCACAGCGTGTCAAATTCTATGCGACACAAGCTCGCGAAAATCGTCCATATTATTACCACGAGGTAATTGGATATAACTATCGTATGAGTAATGTATGCGCCGGAATAGGTTGTGGTCAAATGGATGTTTTATCCAATCATGTTGCTCGTCGCCAAGAAATCCATGACATTTATAAATCAGAGTTATCAAATATTGAAGGATTGACAATATTGGATAATCCTAACAGCGATTTTCAATCCATTTTTTGGCTGACAACTATATTAATATCTCCCAAAACAGGCAAAACGCCTGATGAAATAAGAGTAGCTCTTGAAAAAGAGAACATAGAGACACGATTGCTGTGGAGACCAATGCACATGCAACCCATCTACAAAGATGCACCTTA
>CAZCEB010000254.1:0-2719 GCA_964497305.1 uncultured Muribaculaceae bacterium
ACAGGAGGTTGCACAGATACATGAAGCATAAAATGATGGAAAATAAGGATGCCGCCCTCTGCGACCTGGGGGACGGGACGGCGCTCTTCACACTGCGCACCAAGGCGAACACCTACACCACACCGGCGGCTGAACTGCTGCTGGCTGCGGCGGAAGAAGTAGAGCGCTATGACGCCTTTCGTGCGATGGTGATCTGCAACCCGGGCGCGAACCTCGGCGCGGGCGCAAACCTTTATGAAGTAGCTGCCGATGGCTCACAAAAACTCGTTCATCAAACAGATGTAGAAGACCCCGAAAAATTTATCTTCGGAGTTACTCAAGGAATGATTATTCCTCTTGAAAAAGCAGTAGAAGGTCTTCAAGCAGGAGACGCATTTGATATTATTGTAAAATCAGACGAAGCGTTTGGTCCGCATGATCCGGAGCAAATAGCAGAACTTGATCGCGAGATCTTCATCGTTGATGGAAAATTTGATGAAAATGCAATCAAACCTGGCGCAGTAGTCCCAATGATGACAGCCGATGGATATCGCATTAATGGTCTTGTAACAGCTGTGAGCCTCACAAAAGTTACAATGGATTTCAATCATCCTCTTGCAGGGAAAGATGTGCGTTTTGCCGGTAAAATCATCACTGTGCGCAATGCGACACCTGAAGAGCTAAATCCTGTGCATGGTTGTGGATGTGGCTGTGGAGATAGCTGCGGTGGATGCGACAGCGATTGTGATGGAGGGCATCATTGCGGAGACGGTTGTTGCCACTAAGAAAAAAGTTCTCCCACTTGATAAAACAAGCACCCTTACTCTTTTGAGCAAGGGTGCTGCGTTTATAATTAGAATGATTCTATTAAGGATTGGAGATGTTTTTCCTCCTCAGAGATTAGTAATAACTTGTCGGTGAGATAAAGGTGCGTATTTCCTGTAGGAACAAGATATTTGCCTTCACGTTTTATCATTATCACAAGGGTATTTGGAGGAAGAGTAACATCCTTAAGCATTTCTCCATTGCTGAGCATTCGTGCAGTAACGTCCATTTCTTGCATTGATGCTGTGATTTCGTCAGGTAGGTCAAAGTTAAATTCTTTTTCTTTTAACTTCTCTTTCAGTCCGAGCCATTGAGCCATGCGATTAACCGTTGTCCCCTGCAAAATGAGAGAGAGAATAGTGATGAAAAACACCATGTTGAACATCATGCGGGCATGTTCAACCCCCGGCGACATTAGGGCATATGTTGCAAAGATAATGGGAACAGCTCCACGCAATCCCACCCACGAGATATAAAGTCGGGCTTTAAACGTGAAATGTTTAAATGGAAGTAGCGAGATAAACACAGCAATCGGTCGAGCTATTATAATCATGAATAAACCAAGTAATATACCCGGAATGATAATGTGCATATTGACAAATTCATGAGGATTTACAAGTAGCCCAAGAGACAAGAACATGATAATCTGTACAAGCCATGTGAAACCACCAAAGAATGTTGTAATGGTGCGTTTGAGAGCAAGTTTGCAATTTCCAACGACGAGTCCTGCAATATATACTGCCAAATAGCTGTTTCCGCCTATAAGTTCGGTTAGAGAAAACACAAAAAACACGCATGCAATCACCATTACCGGATACAAAAACTCATTATCAACTCTTAGTCGGTTGATAATCTTAACGGTTGCATATCCTATAATAATACCGCCAACGGCTCCTAATATTAATTGTTTAATGAGCAATAAAGCAGAGTCGCACCACAATTCGGTACTCATTGCATTTCCTCCACCCTCTAATATCCCAATAAGAATAATTACCAATAAATATGCCATCGGGTCATTACTACCACTTTCAAGCTCCAAAGTGGGCTTGAGATTTTGTTTGAGCCCTGTTCGAGAGGCGTTTAAGATAGAGAACACCGAGGCAGAATCGGTTGATGACATGATGGCAGCGAGCAACATCGACTCTATCCATCCAAATGCAAATTCGGGAGCGAGCCAATGAAACATGTAATATATAAATGCTCCGGTAACAATCGTGGTAATAAACACCCCCATAGTCGCAAGTACCACTCCGGGTGCCAATATAGGGCGAATATCCTTGAAATTTGTGTCAACCCCACCGGAAAAAAGGATAACGCTTAGAGAAATCATACCTATAAATTGGGCGACTTCAGCACTGTCAAATTGTATTCCGAAACCATCAGTCCCGGCAATCATTCCGACGCCCAAAAATAGTAACAAGGCAGGCATCCCAAACTTGTTGCCTGCTTTACCTACAATCACGCTTAAAGACAACAAAGCGGCCAATGTGAGCATAATATTATTAGCGGTAATTTCCATAAATTATCGTTAGTGTTAAAACATTCCTCTAAGTTACAAAAACTTTACTTTTTTAACAAATCTCTTCACAGGTTATATTCTTATTATTAATATTACGGTCTCTAATATGCATTAAAGTAAAATAAAATCACTAATTTTGTTACAATCTCATCGTATCCCAACCTCAATAACCTGCTGAAAATCGATGATTTGCTTGGGATTGATATAAAAGAGTTAATTATTAGAGAGTACAAACAATATCTAATGTCGCAACAATAAACTTTTCGCGTACCCACACTAAAAAGCTACTGAGCCCTTAATATGTGGAACACGTCTCACTTTTTGCATATTAAGCCTAAAATAAAAGCGAGGCACTCGTGGAGTGTCTCGCTTTGCGCTTCAGGATGGGCTTGAACC
>CAZCEB010000255.1:0-2700 GCA_964497305.1 uncultured Muribaculaceae bacterium
CTCAAATACTTCCCGGTCAATTTGTTCAAATAGCTATAGATAACTCAAAATCAACATTTCTAAGACGCCCTATATCGATTAATTTTGTTGATTATACCAACAACTTATTATGGCTACTTGTTCGTAAAGCCGGAGAAGGGACAGCTCATCTCATCAAAATGCAAAATGGAGATAAGCTAAATATTATTTTACCTTTAGGAAGTAGCTTTACAATACCAAAAAACAAATGCTCTCGCCTATTACTCATTGGTGGAGGAGTTGGTATAGCCCCAATGCTATATCTTGGACACTATTTAAAAGAAAAAGGATATAATCCTGAATTTCTAATTGGAGCACGATCAGCTAAAGATATTTTAGAACTTGACGAATTAAAATCAGTGGGAGTTGTACATATCTCAACTGAAGATGGAACACTTGGCGAAAAAGGATTAGTTACCACCAATAGTGTATTAAGTACACCTATTAATTTCATATATTGCTGTGGTCCAGCCCCTATGATGAAAGCAGTCGCACAGGTTGCAAAAAAAATAAATACAGAGTGCGAGGTTTCGCTTGAAAACATGATGGCTTGCGGTGTGGGCGCATGTTTGTGTTGTGTTGAAAATACAATAAAAGGGAATGTGTGTGTGTGTACAGAAGGTCCGGTATTTAATATAAATCAATTAACATGGTAAATTTAAACGTAAATATAGGCAATTTGCCATTAAAAAATCCTGTATTAACAGCATCGGGAACATTTGGATATGGAGAAGAATTTAGCGATTTTATTGATTTGAACAAACTTGGAGGTTTTATTGTAAAAGGTACTACGATTAATCATCGCGAAGGAAACCCCTATCCACGCATGGTAGAGACTCCATCGGGGATGTTAAATGCCGTTGGTTTACAAAACAAAGGAGTAGATTATTTTATCAAACAAATATATCCTCGTATTAAAGACACAAACTCTCAAATTATAGTAAATGTTTCAGGAGCATCGATTGAAGACTATGTTGCCGTATGCGAAAAACTCGAGCCTTTAGATAGAATAAATGCCATTGAAGTAAATATATCATGTCCTAATGTCAAACAAGGAGGAATGGCTTTTGGAACGACAACTTCCGGTGCCGCGCAAGTAACAAAAGCGGTAAGAGCTGCATTCTCCAAAACCCTTATAGTTAAATTATCACCAAACGTTACTGATATTACTGAAATCGCTCGTGCCGCAGAAGCAGAAGGAGCCGATTCTGTTTCATTAATTAATACGATGTTGGGAATGGCTATTGATATTGAAAAACGTCGTCCTTATTTATCCACAATAACTGGAGGTTTATCAGGTGCAGCTGTTAGACCAGTAGCAGTTCGCATGGTATGGCAAGTAGCAAAAGCTGTTCAAATTCCAGTAATTGGACTTGGTGGAATTATGAATGGTCGCGATGCAATAGAATTTATGCTTGCCGGAGCAACAGCCATTGAGGTTGGCACCGCCAATTTCATAGATCCAACAATTACTATTAAAATTATTGATTTTATGAATGAGTATTGCAATCGTCATGGCATAAAGGATATCAACGAAATTATAGGACAAATATAAAATCAGAATTTTAGATAAAACACAAGAGCCTTTAAATTTAAAGGCTCTTGTGTTTTAATCAATTATCCTTATTCTCCCTGCATCATAATATAATATCACAAACGTTGAATTTTTGACAGTATATAAATGATTTTTCGTTAAATAACTATCTATTTCTTTTGCTTTTAACTTTATATCTTGCTCTGATTTAAATATCTCACAGATCTCTCTATGTTGTTCTTCCGATAAATTCTCTTTACTTACAATAACAATACCAGATATAAATACTGTGCGAGCAATCTCTTGTTCAATAGGGAATAAAATTATATCACCAATCTCTCCTATTTCAAAAATCGTATTTTTATATATTTTACCTTGATAAAGCAAATAATTTGCTAATATACGTTTATTTTTTATCATTTTACTTGTATGCCATAATCAAATGAATGCTGACTATATCTGCGCCTATACAAGTGAGGATTTAATCGAGTCCGAACTAATGATATGCTATCAACATATACCCTCTCAAATAAATTTAAATCAACAGACATTACTCCATATACTCTTGACGGAGATTTAGTAGAATCACAATATAACGTTAAATCATGCCACCCATTTTCTGAGATTTGCATATTTTTATATTCAGTTGATCCATCTGTATAATCTACAGCAATAGTCCAATTTACTAGAGATTGATTATTTATTAGTTTTAACTTCCACTCATATACATCTCCATCATCCCAATTTTCATCTTTATTTATAGAAAATGAAATATATTTATCCGGAGTTAAAGACGTTAGTAATTGATGTCGTAATCCCGGCCATGCATCAACAGAATCTCCAGCCACCACAAATTGCATATTATCAATCGGGACTTTCACATTGCGTATATCATCCTCAAGTATTGCAATTACCTTATCATAGACCTCAATATATTCTTCTATATTTTGTCCATACCACATAAAAGATGTATCGACCTGTTCTTGTGTTACATTGTGTTTAATATAAATAGATTGTTTTAAGGCTTTTTTAATAGAATCTATATCATATTCCTCTCGATTTGATTCAACAATACTCTCTCCAATATGTACATCTGCTAATAATTTAGCCATTTCATCGGGGGGAATAATATGTCCAGGTGTTGAATT
>CAZCEB010000256.1:0-2693 GCA_964497305.1 uncultured Muribaculaceae bacterium
TTGCTCATCATTGGTTGATATTACATGGTCGATATGTGTGTAAGGCACGTCGCCCTGATTGTTTAAATTGTGGATTAACCGAAATATGTCGATATTACAATAACAACTAATATATAGAGTACCATGGATCTTGAAATCACATTTCTCATTATAATTGAAATTATAGGAACAATCGCTTTTGCTATAAGTGGCATACGTCTTGCAGCGTCAAAACGGTTTGATTGGTTTGGTGCTTATACAGTTGGTCTTGTAACAGCGATAGGCGGAGGAACTGTGCGAGATGTACTCTTGGATATACCTATATTTTGGATGCAAACATGGTGGTATCTCGCTGTAACGGGAATCGCATTTGCTATAGTAGTATTATTTCGCAAAATATTGGTAAAGAGAACAAAAACCTTATTGGTTTTTGACACAATAGGATTGGCATTGTTTGTTGTGATAGGGATCCAAAAAACTCTTGCAGTGGGATATCCAATGTGGGTTGCAATCGTCATGGGTATGATTACCGGTTCGTTTGGAGGAGTTGTTCGTGATATACTAATAAATGATGAGCCTTTATTTTTCCGAAAGGATATATATGCAACGGCATGTATAGCCGGAGGAATTATATATTGGATAATATTGCTTTGTGGAGGCTCTGATATTCTACAACAATCTTGTTGCGCTGCTACTGTAATATTATTGCGCTATTTTGCAGTAAAATATGAATGGGCATTACCTCAAATGAAGCATGATAATGATTAAGATAATATGATGGGGAGAAAAACAGTATTTCAGTTTGTAAAATATGGCATGGTAGGAGTAATGAATACATTCATCTCATTAATTGTCATATATTTGTGTAAATCAATCATAGGAATAAACCCCATGGTATCAAATGCAATAGGTTATATTGCAGGATTGGTAAACTCGTTTTTATGGAATAAAAAATGGGTATTCAAGTCCGATAATGGATATACTAAAGAGGCTATTAAATTTGCTTGTGGTTGGGGCGTGTGCTACTGCGTGCAATTTGTTATTGTATATGCATTATCCTATCACACTTCTTTTGGCGATAAAGAGTGGACAATAGGCTTTATGGTAATAAGTGGCTATGGTGTTGCGACGCTCATAGGCATGATTGCTTATTCCATAGCCAATTTCTTATATAATCGTTTTGTTACTTTTCGCTAATCATTTTCTTTAATCGGAGCTGGCAATGAATGTTTATTAACATAATCAGCAAACGATTGTTTGTAACTTTCGCTAACGGGAATATAATGATTCCCAAATACAATGCGATTACGTTCTATAACTTTTATTTTGCATGTATTTACAATGAATGAACGATGAACGCGCAAAAAACGATCCATTGGAAGATGACGCTCCAAAGTTTTCATGCTCATTAATGTCATGACACTCTTTTGGTCGTTATCAAGATATATTTTCACATAGTCCTTCAGACCTTCAACAAAAAGAATATCTGCAATAGGAATTTGGATTAATTTGTACTCGCTTTTTACGATGATATAATCTTTGCCTGTCGAGTTGGCATCAGCTTGTTTGTTAATTTCTACCCATTTAACAGCTTTGTTGGTTGCAGCAATAAATTCTTCATAATTAATGGGCTTTAAAAGATAATCGAGAGCATTTACTTTAAAACCTTGTATTGCATAAGAATCATAGGCTGTCGTTAGAATAATTCGACATGTTGGCGGTATTATTTTAGCAAATTCAATACCATTAAGTTGTGGCATTTGTATATCAAGGAATAAAACATCTATTTTTTCATCAAGGATTGTCTTTATTGCATCTTGTGCCGATGTAAACACTCCAACTAGTTCCAAGAACGGAGTCTTGTCTATATATGAGGCAATTAGCTGCCCGGCAAGTGGCTCATCATCAACTACACAACATCTTAAAGTAATCATAGTTTGTAAATTTATTCTATTTTGTTATTTATTAAGGTCAATTTTCAAGTCAACTGAGAATGAGTCTTTCGTCTTATTAATAATTAACGTTGCTTTTTCTCCGTAAATAAGATTTAGACGCTTCTTTAAATTTTTAAGACCTATACCATTCCCGTTAGTCAAAACATTATTATTGTAATGATTAAATGTCGAACATGACACAACACCATTTTTTGTAGTGATAGATACATCTATTTGATGTTCTGAATTTCCGGTATTTCCATGTTTGAAAACGTTTTCTATTATAGTAATGAATATAAGTGGAGCAATCTTTAAATTGGGATTATCTCCTACGTCAAGAGTTACATTAATTGGGATTTTGTTACCCAATCGAATTTTCATTAAGGTTATATAATCTTTAATGAATTTCAACTCCGATTTTAATTCTACTTCAGATGATGTCTCATATAAAACATACCGTAGCATATGACTTAATTCATGCACTGATTCTTTTGCTCTTTGAGGGCTGACATCTATTAACGCATAAATTGAATTTAGAGAATTAAACAAGAAATGTGGATTTAATTGACTTTTCAAACTGTTTAATTCTTCTTCTCGTTGTGCGGAAATAAGCATTTGTTGATGCTCTTTTTCTTTTATCCATTTACTACTTAGTTTGATAGTCATACTAAGGGACATGGCAAGAATTATCATTACGGCATCCCTTAAGAAGAGACTTAACGTACGAGCCATGAACCTAATGTCTCCGGGTTGCACTTCAGGAGCATGAGGAACTTCATG
>CAZCEB010000257.1:0-2663 GCA_964497305.1 uncultured Muribaculaceae bacterium
CTAAAATCTATAACCGATGGACACTAATATGTTTTGCTCATACATTTTTGTCTTACCAACGTTTTTTGTCAATCCGCGTTGATAATAAGCTTGCAATATATAACGTTTATAGTCTGTTCCGACACCTGCTTGTATTCCAAATACGAGATTTTTAAATCCATCGATATCACCAATTTTAGTTTCTTTGTTTATATGCTCAGTAGAACTACTATGAATATCCTCATAATATTCCATATAGCCTTTCTCTGTTTTTTTACCTGAAAGCGCATAAGTAAAATAAGGACCTGCTTTTATTTTAAAATTTAAATCTTCATTAACATAAAATTTATATCCTACCAATATTGGAATATCAATATTATATGATGTGTATTTTGTTGTGGTTTCCTGATCGTAATTATATCCACCTTCTACCCACTCATCTCCAGAGGTATCGTAATAATCATATTGATAGCCTTTGGTTGCTACTGACAATGATGCTTCAGCAAAAAAATTATCTAAAAAATAGTATCGTGCTGTCGCACCGATATTAAATCCCATTTTTGTGTTACATTCCTTTGCGTCTTTCCCTATAAAGCCATTTATTGAAAGACCTCCAAATATTTCAAATTCAATGATTTCGTTTCCATAATTGGGTGAAACAGACATAGATGCAGGTTCCGATTCCATCGACATAAAACTGTTTTGAGGCAAATTTGTTTCTGTTACAGATGTAGCACTTTCAGGAGCAACTGTTGTTTCTGAGACAGGTGAAACCGGAATTGAAAGTTCCATCCCAACATAAACAAACTGAGCAACATCGGGATTTAACTTAACAATTTCTTCCTTTGTTACATTATATTTTTTTGCAATACTTTCAATTGTTTCGCCTCTCTCCACTACATGCACTTTAGTACTTTGCGCTACTGCTATATTGGTCACTATTGCTATCGCAATCGCCAATACAATTGTTTTTAATCTTTTCATATTTATAGTATTTTAATTGGTTTGTATTACTAAATAATTTGATATGCTCCAAAAAGCGGTCGGGTCCTCTACTTTCAACGTATATACATTATCTCCCGATGTAGTCAGTTTGTAAGACGATGGAGGAATATTTGTCAATATTCGAGGTCGTTTTGCTTCAAATGTGATTTCAGTAAATTTACGAATATCAACTTTGGCAAATTTTGACTTATCCAAAGCTCCATCACTTAGAAGTTTTTTCTTCTTAACGATACCTTTCCGCTCTAAATCTTTTTTGGATCCGATTAACACATAACATGTATTAATCATCTTATCATTAGCTTCTAATGCCTTTCCATAGGCTTTAGCTCGATTATCAAGACGAGTAATCTCACTTTCTTGTCGCGCTATTGTTGTTTGTTGAGAAGCTACTTGTGAACGCAACCGTTCAATATCAACATTTTTCTTAGATAATTCTTCTCTCAATGATGCAATCTGGATATCTTTCTGTGCCAATTGTGCTTTCATATGTGCCACCATATTTGAGAAATCAACATTCGTGCTATCAGATTTTAACGAATCTTCCAAATGACGAATACGTTCTTGTTGATGACGTAATACCAACTCATAGCGTTCCAGATTTTTTAATACATCATCTCGTCCAATCGGTATCTCATCGGAATGGCTGAAAAATAACAATCCTTCTTCTAATGCAACTGAATCAAGTGCCGAATTAATCGTTACCATCATCTTTCCGATCTCAGTAATGCGCTTTTGTTGTGCTTCACTTGCCATCCGTAAAGAATCTCGCTCCGAAACTAACTTTATTATCTCTCCTGTCGAATTTCCTCCGCACCCCGAAATAAACATTACTAAACCGTATAATACAACATACAACTTAATAGGTGATAGACCATTCCTCATAGTTTCAAATTATTTTTCAGTAGTTACTACATCAACATATAGCATCAATTGCATATCAGTCTGCAAACGAGCGGTAGGTTTCAACTTTGCCGGAAGTTCATTCCATTCTTTTATCTCCTCTACAGTTACATTATATCGCTTTGCCAATTTTGCAAGAGTATCTCCACTCTTTACATTATGAAATATCACCTGTTGCACATCTTCAACCGGTTCTTCAGGCTTAATTTCAAGGGGTTCCTCTATAACAGATTTAGCAACTTCTTTTGGTTTAAACTCAGTAATAATATCTTTAGTACCATCACTATACCTAATCAAGAATATATCATTCTTGTTAAATATCATACTTGAAAAATCTTTCCCACTAAGTCTCTTGAACTCAATTTCATTCTCTGATATTTTAAGGTTATAAGCAGGATAAATCTTTCCCTTAACAAGATATACCCACGATGACGCTTTCTTCTTTAATGCTTTCATTGATTCAGCATCCTCTGATACACGTTTACCATCTTGCGTAATATACACAATCCCGCGTTTCTCGTAAGAGATCATGTAAACATCTTCAAGATTCAAAAATTCTTCAGTAGCATTTTTCCCCTTAGATTCTTTATAAACTATTTTATCATTCCCGACTTGAACTACATACACCTCTTTTTCAAGTCCATTGCGCAACATAATAATATCCTTTGCCGTTACGCTTAACGCACATAATAACAATACAATAGAACTAATCAGATATCTCATATCATAATAAGCCTATAGTCTCCCCTGATTTGGCTATTTACTATAAAACAAAAGAC
>CAZCEB010000258.1:0-2657 GCA_964497305.1 uncultured Muribaculaceae bacterium
AGAGACCATTTTGATTGAGGGAAACGATAGGTCATATTTATCGTACTGCTCTTTGTGTTTTCAGTAAACGCATTGCTATAATAACTATTTATATTATTGCGCGTATATCCTGTCGTCGTGAAATTGACACTTGCCGAGAGCGTCATATTGGGATTTGCCTTAGCATCTTGACTATGATTCCAAAGGATTTGAAAGTTAGTCTGTTTAGAATAATCGGGAGAGCCTTTTTCTCCATAAATAGATTTTAAATAGCTAAAATTAAAACTCCCTGAATATTTGTATCGTTTCACATAATTGGATTGAGCCGATAATCCCCATGAACCTTTGGTGTATATTTCCCCTCGCAAAGCCAAATCGATATTGTCATTTATTGCAAAGTAATAACCACCATCACTCAAATAATATCCACGTTGATAATCGCTACCAAATGTTGGGAATATCACTCCTGACGAATATTTCTTAGAAAATGGGAAATACCCAAAAGGCACAGCCAATGGCAAAGGTAAACCGGCAAGCACCATATATGCAGGACCGGTTACAACATCCTTGTTGGGGCGCATCTTTGACTTAGTCAATTGAATATAAAAGTGAGGATTGTCATGGTGATCACAAGTCGTGTATCGACCATTTTTCAAATAATACACATCGTCAACCTTCTTTGTTACCCCACCGGTCAAATAACCTTCTCCTTGCTCGGTAACAACATCAGTAATCAAGCCTCGTTCTGACTTAAAATTATATCGCATTGTTTTTGATGCATATTCGCCACTTTTATCTTGAAATATAGGAGTCCCCATCAATTCGCCAAGGCTGTCGGGCGTTCCCATGGCATAGACTATGCTTGAATCCATCATGAGTTTAATCTGATCGGCATCAAGTTTTATATCTCCATAGGTTACAACACCTTTACCATAAAGATAAACATCGTTATTTCCGGTCATTATCATTGAATCGGTTGCCGTTAACTCGACAACATTATCAAGGTCAACTTTCACACGTCTTATTTTTGATAGACGGCGTGTCGTGTCTTGTTGCATTGTATCAGCAACCACATCATTGACGACAATAGAATCAACAACAACCGGACTATCAATATCCGATTGTCCTTTCGGCACAGTTAACGCACTTGCACTAACTGCACTCAAAAGCAATAAAATGATTATATATAATTGAGATTGTCGCAACTATTATTTTCAAAAAGTGTAAAATTCCGTGCAAAGATAGCAAATGATATGCGATTTAGCGCAAGCTTTACCCCTTTTTAACCACATTAGACCTTTATTTGACACTTATTTTAGAATGGGTAGCCTATTGCAAGATGAAATGCAAGCGATTTTTTAAACGATTCCATGTTGTAATATCCCCCAAAACCTGTTTTATAAGGGGCGTGAATACCTATACCCAAATCTCCTCTAACGACAAGCATCCCTATGTCAAATCTCAGTCCGACACCTGTTCCAAGCGCCAAATCTTTAAAAAATGTTGATGCTCGAAGTGTTCCACCCGGGCGTTGAGCATCATCTTCAAGTAACCACACATTTCCGGCATCTAAAAACATTGCCCCTTTTAATGGTCCATAGATGGGGAAACGATACTCCATATTCAGTTCAACCTTGAATGTTCCTGTTTGGTCAAAATATCCATCGGTATTATCTTCCCGATAACTACCAGGTCCAATGCTCCTGACAGTAAATGCCCTTATCGAGTTAGCCCCACCCACATAAAACTGCTCACTATAAGGCACTTGCGAGGAATTACCATAGGCATGAGCCGCACCTACTGCAGCACGCGTTACAATCCAATGATTTCCACCCAATCGTCGGCTATACACAAGTTGGGTAGAGCCTTTGACAAATTGTGAGAACGGAGTATTAAACAATTTCTTTTCTCCATCCTTACCAACAATACTCCATATTGCCCAACACACATTTCCAGCCTCTTGCACCGTAAATTGCCAATTGAGTGTATTATTTTTGTCAAATGCCCGATCATAGGTGTAACTATACATTACCTGTGGGATAAATTGACTGCGGAAACTCTGTGCTATTGCCGGATTTGCGAGCATTATAGAATCAAACTCGACAGTTGTATCCAACAATTTAGTATAGGTCAATTTAAATGGTGTAAATGTATTTGAGGCATGGCGTGTGGCTCTCCAATCATAGCTAAATGCTGCATCAAACTGAGCAAGGCGGAAAAAGTGAGGGCGATTGAGCAAATCGGCATTAACACTGATGCGAGTCCAATTGAGTGTGCGGCGACGACGAGGTATGAACTTAGGAGCAATCAGTCGCGGAAATGCCAATGATGCATTTATCCCAAACTCATAGGAGTTAAACAGCGATGAATTTCCTCGATTATTCCCTGTTTGCCACTCATAGGCTCCGGTCAAATTCACATTCAACTGCTCGCCACCACCAAAAAGGTTGCGATTTGTAACTCCAAACGAAAGTCCCGGACCGAGATAACTATTTGACTTAGACGATGCATTTACCTCAATACTTGCTTCTAACGGGGTATCAAATGTACATGAAATCGCAACATCAAGAAGATTTTCATTTGACAATGTATCGGGGTGTACATCGATATTTATTGCATTAAATATTCCCAATCGCGACAAATAACTCTGAGTGCGATTCATGTCCCTTACCGAGAAC
>CAZCEB010000259.1:0-2650 GCA_964497305.1 uncultured Muribaculaceae bacterium
AATAGAGATGAGAATATTAATTTTGATTATAACGGTGGTAATGCTTTCAGCATGTGGAGGTAACTCTGTTGATACTATAGATAGTAAAATAGTAGAGCGAGATAGTATTGCCTCCAATTCTAAACCTAAAAGTCTTTTTTATTGGACTCATGATACAATAATACAAGCTAATGAGCCTTTGGTTAAGTTGATGGACACGTTAAATAGTTCAACAATCAATCGAAACGTTTTCTGTGCGTTAAGTGCTTATATATCAAAAGAATTAGTATTTTCGCAGTAGATTAACATAATTGATGAAACTGATAGAATTAAACATACAGAAGATTATTGAACTGTGTCGATTGCATAAAGTGAAGTCGCTATCTGTCTTTGGATCTATTCTTACGGATAGTTTCAATGAAAATAGTGATGTCGATTTGCTTGTTGACTTCGATAGTAAAAACATTGATGATTATGTTTCAAACTACTTTAGTTTTAAAGATTCATTGATGACTTTGTTTAATCGTAACGTGGATTTAATTGAAGAGAAAGGTCTCAAAAATAAATTTTTCATTAAAAATATTAACCGCACAAAACAAGTTATTTATGGATGAATATATTTTGACATATCTACAAGATGTTCTTGATGCCATAAATGAAATGGATAGTTATTTTGTTGATTATCCAATGCGATATGAAATATTTGAAAAAGATTTCTTAAGACGCAGTGCGGTAAAATAATGGGAGAGGCAATTAATAGAATCTTAAAACGAGACCCTTCTTTTGATTTGCCAAACGCGAAAGAAATAATAAATACACGCAATCGAGTTATACATAGTTATGATAATGTTACATCTGAATTTTTGTGGGGATTAGTGATAAAACATATTCCAATATTAAAGCAAGATGTCGAGCGATTGTTGTTGGAGTATGAAAAATAAAGTGGATAAGTTTTATCCACTTTATTTTTATGGGTTGAGGAGGTCGGGGTTGAAGAAGGATTGGATGGCTTGGGCGTTTTCGAGGGCGCGAGACGCCGGGCTTGACGGATTTATCTCTGTGGCGCGTGCGTAATCGCTCATCGCTTTGCCTTTTTCGCCAATGCGCCAATGCATTTTCCCTCGTAAAAAATATGCTTCGTCATTGTCGGTGTGGGTTTCAATAAAATCGTTCAACTCTTTTATCGCATCGTCTATACGATTTTGACTAATTAACTCGTTTATTTTTTGTAAACACATTTCCATTTACTAATTTTGAATGTTAATTATAAGAATAACGACATGCGACGATTTTTATTTTTATCGATAATAACATTAGTGGCTTCGATAGCTATTCATGCTGTTGATCCCACAGCTACACGTTTTAGCAATGACGAGTGTCAGGGAAGTTTGCGACCCTATCCGGGACCTGCTCAAGCATATGATTATCCCGACTCTTTGACTCCGGTGTTTATCAATCATGTGGGACGTCATGGCTCACGTTTTCCGGCATCGGCAAGCAATTGCATCACTTTGCAACGCGCATTATTGCATGCCGACTCAATAAACTCGATTACCCCTCTCGGCAAAAAGCTTTTGGCTCTGACTCAGTATGCCATTGATAGAAGTAACGGGCAATGGGGTGCGCTTGACTCGCTTGGCATGGCAGAGCAGCGTGGTCTCGCAGCACGCATGTATAGCAACTTCCCCATGTTGCTTAATGGGGGAGAGGTAAAAGCGATATCATCATATTCGCCTCGATGCCTGATGAGTATGTATTCGTTTACACATCAGCTCTCACGCATGAACAACAAACTTGATATTACCGCTTCTTCCGGTCGTAATTTGTCCTACTTGATGCGTCCGTTTGATGTGGATAATGAGTATCTTGAATTTCGCAAGAACAAAGAAGCAATGAAACCCTATGATGATTTCATGCGTCAGACGATTCCTGTAGAGCCATTGCATCGTGTGCTTGGCAAGGGGTATCCCTATGATGATATTGATGCTCAGTCGTTGGCACTTGTAGAATACTATGTTATTGCCGGAATGAGTGCTATGCAGGTACAATGTGATGCATCGGAATTCTTTACCACCGATGAATATAATCGATTGTGGTCATGTTTCAATTTGCGCCAATATATTCAACGCACAGCAACAACTGTTTCAACAATTCCTGCCGACATTGCATCGCCACTACTCGTGAATTTAATTGAGACGACCGATGATGTGATTAATGGTGAGAGCAATCTCAAAGCGATGATGCGTTTCGGACACGCTGAGACGTTGATGCCATTGTTGTCGCTAATGCGTCTTAAAGGGTGTAGCTACAAGACCAATTATTTTGATACTGTGGCAAAGAATTGGCAAGATTTTAATGTCGTACCCATGTCGGCTAATTTCCAAATGGTACTTTTCAAAACAGCCAAAGGGAAATATTATGTGCGCATTGATCACAATGAGACCCCGGTGGCGTTGATTCCAAATTCAAATGACATATATATCCCATGGGACACTGCGCGAGACTATCTTATGCGTTGTATCCCCATCTATTATCAACCATAAATCAATAACATTAAAAATCTATAATTATGGCAGAATTAAAAGGCTCTAAAACAGAAAAAAACTTGCAAGAAGCGTTTGCAGGTGAATCAATGGCTCGCAACAAGTATACTTACTATGCTTCAAAAGCT
>CAZCEB010000260.1:0-2649 GCA_964497305.1 uncultured Muribaculaceae bacterium
GATAATATTGCATTGCTATATAGAGGTAATAGTGATTATCCTCTTGACCCTGAATTGAACTCTGGCTCAACAAACTCTTGGGGACGTGCAACTCCTATCACTAAGACATTCTCATGTGGATTCCAAGTAACATTCTAATAACCATTTAATTAGAAAAACAATGAAAAGAATATATAAATATTTTTCAATCGTGTTAACTACTGTCGCGTTGGTGAGTTGCGATGATTTTATTGAAGAAAATCGTTATCCATTAGATGCACAAACTGATAGCCCTGAATTTTGGGATAACCCATCAAATGTAGAGGGGCAATGTAATGCTCTATATAATAATTATTATGGGTATGGTAATGGAGATTCTAATGGGCAGTTCTATTATAAGACATTGAACGATGATCAAGCCGATAATTCGTTTGAAAATTGGGCTAATCTGACAGTACCTGCCTCTGATGGCGTATGGTCTAATCACTATTCGCAGATTAGACGTTGTAATTATATTATATCTAATGTGCGCAATTCTATTCTTTTAGATAACGATAAGAAAAACTTTGAAGGTATTGCGCGTTTAAATCGAGCATGGCAATATTTCCAATTGGTACGCATGTATGGCGATGTTCAATGGATTAATATTGTAGTAGATCCAGCCAATAGTGAAATGGTTTATGCTACTCGTGATGATCGTGATATGGTTATGGACTCTGTTCTTGCAGATCTTAATTATGCATGCAACGCAATTGCAACACAGGCTTCGAAAACACGATGGAGTAGAGATATGGCAAATGCAATGAAAGCTGATGTGTGCTTATATGAAGGAACATTCTGTAAATATCGTACACAAGCTGATAATGGTAAAGCTGCAAATGAAGAACGTGCCAGTAAATATCTTGATGAGTGTATTCTCGCTTGTGAAAATATTATGGATGCTAATTATTCCCTAAATCCAGATTATCAGACAATCTATAATTCAGTTTCGTTGAGTAATAATCCTGAAGCAATTTTCTTTAAGGAATATAAAAATAATTTGTTTTATCATTCCTTAATAGCTTATACATCTTCTTCCACTCAAATAAGCGGTTTGTCGAAAGATGCGTTTGATACATATCTTTTTAAAGACGGTAAACCTAAGGCTTTGACTGCTTATGATGCAACAGATGAAGCAAAAATAGAATATTCCGGAGTGGATGCTGAAGGAAAGCCTATAAAAGCTACTGAATTCTCGATTGCTCATCTTCTTGATGTTCGTGATGCCCGTCTTGCAAAAACGACTGATCCTGTGATTTACTTTGATGGTATGACATGGTCTCGTTTTGGCTCAATGCAAATGTCTTCTTCAACAGGTTATGGTGTGCGTAAATATGATAACTATACTGATTTAACTGTATCGGAACGCACTCAGACAGTAAAAAACTTTACATGTGCACCTATTTATTGGTTGTCGGTAATTTATTGTAATTATGCGGAGGCTAAAGCTGAACGAGGCACTATTACTCAAACAGATTTAGATAATACGATTAATAAACTTTATGCTCGTGCAGAACTTCCTACTCTTTCTGTTAATGTGGGATTCTCTGATCCGGCAAATAATATGGGCGTAACTGATTTGATTTGGGAAATTCGCCGTTGTCGTCGTTGTGAATTGATTATGGATAACTGGTATCGTTATTGGGATTTGGTCCGTTGGCATCAATTGGATAAACTTGATAGTAGAAATTATCCTAATATTTTATTAGGAGCCAATATCTCACAATATTTTGATTATGTAGAAAAATATAATGCTGATGTTGAGGCTTATAATGCAACGGTTGATGATACAAAAAAAATAGATGTTATAACAACAGTTCCTAATACAATCGGAAATTATATTGATGGTACAAAAGGAAAAGTCCGCATCTTTGAAGCAAAGCAATATCAATATCCGATAGCGTCCGGTCAAATAGGACTGAACGATAAGTTGACTCAAAACCCCGGTTGGTAATAATACATTCAAGAAAGATTGAAAATTTGCAAAGAGGGAGTTGGCTCAGTCGAGCCGGCTCCCTTTTGCTTTGGATAGTATTATTTTTTTTGAAAAATATTTTGCAAAAGTGTTGCATGGTTCAAAATTATGATTTACCTTTGCACTCGGAAATCACAGAGAGACCACAGGAGAGATGGCAGAGTGGTCGATTGCGGCGGTCTTGAAAACCGTTGAGGGTAACACCTCCGGGGGTTCGAATCCCTCTCTCTCCGCAAGAAGCGACTTATCGACTGAATTCAGTAGTTAAGTCGCTTTTTATTTATAATCGATTATACAAACATTAAATTCTATATTTAAAATGCTTACAGCAAAAGAAATTCGCGAGTCATTTAAGGAGTTTTTCCGTGGCAAAGGACACCAAATAGTGCCATCGGCTCCTATGGTTATCAAAGATGATCCCACATTGATGTTTACTAATGCCGGTATGAACCAATTTAAAGATATTATATTGGGGAATGCTGTGGCAAAATATAAACGTGTGGCGGACTCTCAAAAATGTTTGCGTGTGAGTGGTAAGCATAATGACTTGGAAGAGGTGGGAATGGATACATATCACCACACCATGTTTGAAATGCTTGGTAACTGGTCGTTTGGCGATTATTTCAAGCAAGAGGCAATTGATTGGGCTTGGGAGT
>CAZCEB010000261.1:0-2644 GCA_964497305.1 uncultured Muribaculaceae bacterium
CTTTTACGAGATATTATTGAGCAAGCAAGTCATGCTCCGACAACAGGAAATATGCAACTCTATAGTGTTGTTGTTACTCGTTCTGATGAAGGGAAGAAGAAATTGGCGCCTGCTCATTTTAATCAACCATCGGTTATGGGAAGTAGTGTCGTTTTGACTATTTGTGCCGATTTTAATCGTTTTGAAAAATGGTGTGAGGTGAGTGAAGCCGTTCCCGGTTACAATAATTTCCAATCATTTATGACTGCATTTCTTGATGCAACAATATTTGCGCAGCAGCTTTGCACTATTGCAGAGATGCGAGGACTTGGATGTTGTTATCTGGGTACTACAACCTACAATGCGTCTCAGATAGCAACAGCCTTAAATTTGCCTGATAGGGTAGTTCCTGTAACAACATTGACGATAGGTTATCCCGATGGAGACGCTGCATTGAGTGATCGCATTCCTGTTGAGGGGATAATTCACAATGAAAAATATAATGATTATAGTGTCGGGGAGATTAAATCGTTATATGCTGAGAAAGAGGCGCGCGAGGATAGCCGTCGGTTTGTGGTTGAAAACGGGAAAAACACGCTTGCACAAGTGTTTACCGATGTACGTTATACTCGTGAAGCCAACGAGCATTTCTCAAAAATATATAAAGATTTCATCGAGTCAAAGGGCTTTGCAATTTAATCCCCTTAGACTACAAAACGACTCTCCCTTAGGAGAATGAGTTATAAATAAATAGCGAGAGACTTTCATTAGTCTCTCGCTATTTGGTTTGTAAGTGTTATGCTTTTTATTTTACCCACTCTTTGCGAGTCGAGCCATCGCTCATCTTGATGATATTGATGCCTTGAGTAGGTTGCTCCAATTGGCGTCCATTGATGTCATAGCGACTCGTTTCAGTAATGTGATTCTCGATAGAGATATTATTAATGTTGCTTGTCGCTATTTCAAAGCTGCCGATATATTTGCCTACATCCTCACCTGTAGATGATGATGCTATGACAGTATAGTAATAGGTGCCAGACGCAAGTCCATCTATTGATAGCTCAAGAGATGTTGACATTGGCATTATAGTGCCGGTTGCATCGTAGTTGGCTGATGTAACTAATTGAGCCATTGACTCATCAGAATATATATTTACGACATATGATACAGCGTTTTCGGTAGTAGGAATGTTAAATGTCGCGCAATTATCCTGTGTTGAAATATCGACAGTGGCTATTTCTTCGATATTGGCAAAATAACTCCAATGTGTATCATTGGCATAGGCTTCCTTAGACTCGGTGGGAACTTTTAATGTGCAGTTATCAGAATTGAACCCATAAAATGTATAATCGTCGCCACATATTGGTGGTTCCGGATTTAGGGATGTTATAGCTGTAACTCCTGGGAAATTTTTGCCAAATGAACCGATTTTTGTCAAAGATTTCGGAATTACTATTTCGGTAATATTCTCAAATCCCCAAAATCCGCTGTCGCAAATCAAGCGAGTTCCATCTTTCAATCTTAATATACCCGATGGCTCGCTACCCTTATATCCAACATAGCAATTATCTATATATAACGCACCATCTGCCTGACTATTATACCATCCTGTTCCGTGAAGAATATTGTAACCTATTGAAGTAACTGAATTTGAAATTGATATTGAGTTTAGTCCCGAACATCCCAAAAATGCGTAATCCTCAATTGTTGTAATAGAACTTGGAATAAATGAATTTTCACATCCTCTTATAAACTTGTTGGACGCAGTCTCAATGACTGCATTGCAATTATCTCTCGAATCATAAACCGGATTCCCATTCTCAACTACAATAGAAGTCAGCCCGCTACAACCAGAAAAAATGCTCTGTCCAAGAGTTGTGACCGATTTGGGAATCGTTACAGAAGTAAGGGCGGAGCAACCCCAGAACGCATAGCTGCCAATTGAGGTTACGGAGTTTGGAATGGTTACAGAGGTCAAACCTGAGCATTCATAAAAAGCGCTAGCTCCGATTTGTACTACTGTATTAGGAATGGTTACTGATTTTAATTTGGAATAACCACAAAACGCAAATTTTGATATTTCTGTAACATCGTATGGGATTATCATGTCAGTTGTTTCGGTGCCGTTTAATAGTAAGCTCGCACCATAATAAAGCGGATTACTTGATCCTCCGCTGCGAAATTCTATTTTGCACCATGCCGCAAGGTCAGATATTTTCACGTAGCGTAAACCGGTGCAGTTACGAAATGCTGTGGTATTAATGACAAGTATTGTATTGGGAATAACTATCTCAATCATGTTAGAACAATTTTGAAATGCATAATAGTCAATTTTGGCAATGGAATTGGGGAGCGTTACAGAGATTAAATTCGTACACCCAATAAAAGCACTACTGCCTATTGTAGTTACAGAATAATCATTATTATTGTATGTTACTTGTTTAGGAATTATGACATTGCCTGAATATGATGACATGATAACTAATCCATTGTCATCTGTTAGGAAATCACCTGTAACTTCGGCAACAAGGGAAGTGGAGTCGGTGATGTTGTAATAAATTCCATCGATTTCAAAGTCATAGGCTGATGCGGAGGTTGAATAATGAATCATTGTGATGAGGAGCAATTGGAATACGTAAAATCTTTTCATAAAATTAAAGTTTTA
>CAZCEB010000262.1:0-2632 GCA_964497305.1 uncultured Muribaculaceae bacterium
TGGCTCTGTTAATATGCGTCTCAAGTCTGACCTATTAAGAGGATTAAGGTGCGTTAATATTGGAAGGCGACCTATTATTTCTGGAATTAACCCAAAAGATTTTAGATCTTGAGGAGATACATATTGAAGGAAATTGTCTCGTTGTATGTTTTGCTTCTTAGCATCGGTAGAATATCCTACAACATGAGTGTTAAGTCGTTGAGCAATTTTTCTTTCAATTCCGTCAAATGCTCCACCACATATAAACAAAATGTTTTTAGTGTTTACTTGAATCATTTTTTGATCGGGATGTTTACGCCCACCTTGTGGTGGAACATTAACAACTGACCCCTCAAGCAATTTGAGCAGCCCTTGTTGAACGCCCTCTCCGCTCACATCACGAGTGATTGAAGGATTATCCCCCTTGCGAGCTATCTTGTCAATTTCATCAATGAAAACAATCCCTTTTTCGGCTTGTTCAACATTATAATCGGCTACTTGTAAAAGACGTGTAAGGAGACTTTCAATATCTTCACCCACATAACCGGCCTCTGTTAATACAGTTGCATCTACAATTGTAAAAGGAACATTTAAAAAACGAGCAATAGTTTTAGCTAATAACGTTTTCCCAGTACCTGTTGGACCTACGATAATAATGTTGCTTTTTTCTATGTCGACATCATCGTCTTTACCTTGAGCTAAACGTTTGTAATGATTGTAAACGGCTACTGACAAATATTTTTTAGCATCATCTTGCCCAATTACATATTGATTTAAGAAGTCATGTATCTCTTTAGGCTTAGGAACAGATGTTAAATCAATATTTTCATTATTTTTTTCGTTTTCTTCATGACGATAGTCTTTTAGCATCTCATGAATTTGGTCAACACATTCAGCGCAAATGTAAGTCTCGTCCAATGCCGATGGAATGAGTACCTCGCTCATGTTGGCAGGACGACCACAAAATGCACATTTTACTTGTTGCTTCTTTCCCATATTAATGCTTTGCTCTAATTAGAACTTCATCAATCATGCCA
The DNA here is from genome assembly GCA_964497305.1 of uncultured Muribaculaceae bacterium. Classification (GTDB taxonomy): domain Bacteria; phylum Bacteroidota; class Bacteroidia; order Bacteroidales; family Muribaculaceae; genus RGIG4079. The sequence continues at coordinate 1,017 of CAZCEB010000262.1, forward strand.
TATTCTTTTGCTTCGGCAGCAGTCATCCAATAGTCTCTATCAGAATCTTTTGCTACTTTGTTATAAGCTACACCTGAGTGATCAGATATAATTGTATAAAGTTCTTTCTTTAATTTTTGAATTTCGCGTGCAGTAATCTCAATGTCTGATGCTTGTCCTTGCGCACCACCCATTGGCTGATGTATCATCACGCGAGAATGTTTTAGCGCAAATCGTTTACCTTTGGCCCCTGCTACTAACAAGACTGCAGCCATTGATGCCGCCATCCCAGTACATATTGTTGCAACATCACTTGAGATATATTGCATTGTGTCATATATGCCAAGTCCGGCATATACCGATCCGCCTGGAGAATTAATATATATTGAAACATCTTTACCAGGATCGGCTTGATCTAAAAATAGCAATTGTGCTTGTATTACGTTTGCGGTATAATCATTTACATCAGTGCCTAAAAATATAATTCTGTCCATCATTAAGCGAGAAAATACATCCATCTGTGCAACATTTAATTGACGTTCTTCTATGATTGTTGGAGATATATAACTTGATGTGATTTTTGATGCATATTGGTCAAGTGCAAGACCATTCATGCCAAGATGTTTTACTGCGTAATTTCTAAAATCGTTATTCATAATCTTTTTACCAAAATTGTTTCTTATACCAAAGATACAAATAAAAACCTGATATTTTCAAAATTTATACACTAAAATTTTGAGCGAATAAAAAAAGAGTGTCGCAAACATGCGACACTCTGTAATGATTTTATGTGAAAATCTTTATGCTTTTGATGCGATTTCTTTAAATTCTTCTAAAGAAACGCTTTTTTCATCAAGAGTAATTTTTTCTTTGATAGCATCAAACAATTTAATGTCGCCAACTTCTTCTACAATGCGTGGACGATAGTTCTTATCGGCAAGAATACGTTTAGCATAGTCGGTAAGAGTTTCGTCATCCATGTTGGTCATGCCATATTGTGCAAATTGATTTGCCGCAAGTGTTTTAGCGTGAGCCATCACATCGGCTTCCTCAATTTTGATTTCAGCTGCGGCAGCGATACGTTCTTTAATTAATTGCCATTTAAGTGATGGAATCATTTTTTCAAATTCGGCATCAATTGTTTCGGCTGTAAAGCCATCGTTGCGTGCAACGAGCCATTTTTTCAAGAAAGTTTCAGGGAGTTCAACATTGCCATATTGTTCGACAAGTTGTTTTTCTGCTTGAACACGGAATAGCATGTCACTGTTGCCTGAAATTTGAGATGAAATCATTTTTTTGATTTCTGCCTTTTTTTCTTTTCTAGAAAGTCCACAGCTTTTGTTGGTGACATTCTCAATACAGCCGATTATACGCTCGATATACCTTCTGGCAATAAACTCTTCGGTTTCGGGTGTCGAAACATTCCAGTATTTAAAGAGATTTATCATCCAACCGTGTTCTTCCTCGCGTTTATCATACATATCACCGCGATATTTTGCCGTTTCAGATTCGGCTCGCTTTCTGATAAAGTGATAATACTTTTTATCTGTAACGGCTACGCGCTCAATATCCTTAATAACGCTAAGGTTAAAAGGGAAATCATCCCAAAAAGTGTTGGGAAAATAAATCTTGTTATC
>CAZCEB010000263.1:0-2613 GCA_964497305.1 uncultured Muribaculaceae bacterium
TAGGGTTGCATGGCAAATCATTTATTCCATTGATTATGGGATTTGGGTGTAACGTGCCGGCAATATTGGCAACTCGAGCCATAGAGAGTAAAAGCAGTCGCATAATAACGATGCTCATAAATCCGTTTATGTCATGCTCTGCTCGTTTACCTATTTACTTATTGCTTGCCGGAGCCTTTTTCAGTGAATATGCAGCGATTGTATTCTTTGGCTTATATATCTTGGGAATATTGATAGCAATAGTTACAGCTAAAATATTGCGTAAATTTTATTTCAAAGAAGATGAAACACCATTTGTAATGGAATTGCCGCCTTATCGCATGCCGACGATGAAAACCTCGTTGATGCACATGTGGGATAAGGGGGCGCAATATTTGCGCAAGATGGGAGGAATAATTCTTTTTGCGAGTATCATTGTTTGGGCATTGAATTATTTTCCTCATCATGATGCTGTTGCAGAGACACCCACCGAAATAATCGCAAATTCTTCTCCTGAAATCAATCCCGATACCGATTCATTTCTTGAAATGATGGGTAAAGCAGTAAATTCCATAATGGAGCCTCTTGGCTTTCATTGGCGTGCAACCGTTGCAATTGTTGCCGGAATACCGGCTAAGGAGATTGTGGTATCAACGCTTGGTGTCGTTGATGGAACTAATGAGTTTACGATAGCATCAGCATTGAGTTTTATGGTATTTGTATTGCTATATTGTCCATGCTTAGCGTCAATAACTGCGATAGTTAAAGAGTCGGGCAGTTGGAAATATGGCGCATTCTCAGTGCTGTACAACACTCTTGTGGCATGGCTCGCAGCCTTTGTTATCTACCACGTTGTCCTATTATTTTAGCCTTAAATTATTTTCATTGCAATTGTGTGTTGCAAAAAGTCGGTTTGTTTTATCTATAGTATAAAAATATCGGTGTATCTTTGTGCATATATTTGATATATAATGAAAAAGATACAGTTATTAATAATCACTATATGCTTTAGTGTCGCAATAAATGCACAAAAACTATATGTGTGCGGATTTAATCAGTTGGTCGATGATATCAGTGCTGCAATTGACCAAGTCAAAGATGCCAACGGCGACCCATGTGCCTTAATAAAAGTAGGGACGGTAGCTATTAATCCTTCATTTGACGGACCGGTAGTTAAAGTTCTAAAGAAAGGGGGAGAGTACTGGGTGTATGTAACTGATGGGACAGATTATCTCACCATCACAAGTGAAAATTATCTTCCTGTCAGAGCTGAATTTCAGGCTGTTGTATCTAATAACACTTATGAGTTGATGTTGTGTGAAGATGTATCCAAACCGCAGTCGCGTTCTACCGGTTTTCTTATAATCAATTCCTCCCCACCGGGAGCACAGGTATATATTACCGAAGACAATAAGGAAAATTATGTGGGTAACACTCCCCATCAGCAGAAAATGCTATATGGCACCTATCGCTATCGATTGAAAGCTCCTTTATACCACGATGAAACCGGTATTGTTGCTATTGATAGCAAGCGGGTGATACAAGATGTTACATTGCAACCGGCATTTGGCTCGGTAAATGTAGCAACAAATCCGTTAGGAGCTACTATTACGGTTGAAACTGATGGCCGCACTTTTACCTCACCATGTGAAATTACAAAACTACCATCAGGAACTCACACATTGACTGTTACTTATCCCGGATATACAATGTCTCAGTCAAAAATAACTGTAACTGACGGTTGTGTTATCCCTTTGAATATTGCGTTGGACGCACGATTTGCACAAGTAACAATTAATACTCTTGCCGGTGCGACTATAAAGGTAAATGGAGAAGTGTTGGGTAAAGGTAGACTTGCCAAGCAACTTGATGAGGGAATTTATGATGTTGAGGTGTCTATGGAGCAACATCGTTCTGTAACTAGCCAGATAGAGGTTGTCGCCAAACAACCGCAGACAATAGAAATTAAACCAACACCCATCTATGGATCGTTGGATGTAGTTTCTACGCCCATGTTTTCAGATGTAGTGATTAATGGTAAACACTATGGTACTACACCAACGACAATTGAAAAACTACTCATTGGCGATTATGATGTTACGATTAGTAAGGGCGGTTGTGCATCTGTAACACGCAAGGTTACTATCACTGATGGGCAGTTGTCAACAATAGAGGTTGATTTGCCTCAAGGACGAGAATACTCAATAACGAGCGACCGCAATGGCGATGCCGTTTTTGTTGACGGAGTAAAGAGAGGTGTAACTCCTTTATCGATTTCATTGAGTTATGGAAATCATGAGGTTGAATTGCACAGAGATGGAAAATCTACAAAGAAAACAATAATTGTATCTCAATCAGGCACAGAGAATGTATTGCATTTAGCATTTGGCCTTTCTCCACAATGGAAAGCAGGTATATCTCCATCTACCAAGCAGATATTGCAACGCCTCATTGATAATATGATAAAAGTAGAGGGTGGTACGTTTATGATGGGTGCAACATCAAGTAGAAGCCGTAACTCGTCATTAAATTATGATTCAGATGCACAAAGCAATGAATCTCCTGTACATCAAGTAACGTTGGATGACTTTTATATAGGAAAATATGAGGTAACACAACAGTTGTGGGAATATG
>CAZCEB010000264.1:0-2608 GCA_964497305.1 uncultured Muribaculaceae bacterium
AAATAGCTTCTGCCGATTGTGTGAATGCTTTACATTGGTTGTTCCATTCTCTATTAGTGAGCTTTTCTACCGGAGAGAGTTTAAAATTCTGATTTTTATTTGTTGGCGGTATTGTAAAGAATAGCCTATAGTTGGCATTTTCAATATATGCAATTCCTTTTTTGTTTCGTTTGAGAGTAACTTTTATGGTTGCGCCTCCGCGAGTATCTCGTGTTTTCATGTTGGAAATGAAATTGCCTAATGAGTACACAACTAATATGTCTTTATTATGTTTTAAATTATGGCGTATTTCCATTGGCTGTATAACATGGGGATGCCCTCCAATGATTAAATCAACTCCTAAGTCGCAAAGATAATCAGCTAAAAGACGTTGAGATGAATTAGGAAGCAATTGATATTCGTTTCCCCAGTGGATGCAAGTTGCGATGATTTCTGCTCCGTCTTTTCGAGCTTTATTGACATCATCTTTTATTAGTTCTCGATCAATATAGTCAACAATAACATTTCCTTGTATTGTGATCCCATTTGTTCCGTAGGTGTAGTTTAAAAATGCAATTTTAATGCCGTTTATATCTTTAATGAAAGGAATGTGTGTCGCTCTATGTTGTTTGTTGCGATATATGCCGATATAGTCAGCGTTTTGTATTTCAAATTGACTAATTGTGCGCAGTAGTCCTTTATCCCTGCGGTCGAGGGTGTGATTGTTGGCTGCTAACATTAGGTCAAATCCGGTATCTGAAAGGGCTGAGAGAAAGGAGTCAGGTGCGCTAAAACAAGGATATCCGGTATAAGGTTTGCCTCCGAGAGGTGTTTCTAAATTGACGACAGCATAATCTGCATTGTTGATATATTTTTCGATATCAACAAAACATTCGTCATAGTTATAAGTACCATCGTATTGTAATGCAGCTTCTATTTGAGCTTTATGTTGCATCGCATCTCCGGCAAATATGATTTCAACTTCGCTATTATTCCATAGCGAAAAAGGTAAAAAAGAAAAAAGGAGAGAGAAGATATATATCATTGTGCGAGGAGAAAGATTTTATTAATAAATAGCGTGTTGCGCCGCAAGAAGAGTGTTTTTCATCAAAGATACAATAGTCATGGGACCAACGCCACCCGGTACAGGAGTGATGTATGAACATTTTTGAGCAACGTTGTCAAAGTCAACATCGCCACGTAAGCGAAATCCGCTTTTGCGTGTAGCATCAGGTACGCGAGTTGTTCCTACGTCAATGATTACGGCACCTTCTTTTACCATGTCTTCTGTAACAAATCCGGGGCTACCAAGTGCTGCGATAATAATATCGGCTTGAGAACATATTTCTTTGATATTTTTAGTCGCGCTATGACACACCGTTACTGTTGCATCACCAGGGTTGTGCTTTTGCATCATGAGTGATGCTACAGGCTTGCCAACAATATTACTGCGACCAAGAACAACGCAATTTGCTCCTTTTGTATTGATGTTGTAACGAGCGAGTAGTTCAATGATTCCGGCTGGGGTCGCTGATAAATAGCAAGGTAAACCAATAGACATGCGCCCCACGTTGATGGGGTGGAAACCATCGACATCTTTTCGATAGTCTATCGCTTCAATTATTTTTTGTTCTGAAATGTGTTTGGGTAGAGGAAGTTGAACTATGAAACCATCAACATCTGTATCAGAGTTGAGTTTTTCAATTGTATCAAGTAGTTTGGCTTCAGTAACATCATCTTCATAACGAATAAGTGTTGATTTAAAACCACATTGTTCACACGCTTTTACTTTGTGTGCAACATAAGTTTCACTACCGCCATCATGACCTACAAGGATTGCTGCAAGATGTGGCTGTTTTTTGCCTTCAGCCAACATTTGTTTAACGGTTTCGGCAATTTCTTGTTTTATTGTATCGGCAATATGTTTGCCATCAATTAGTTCCATGTGTTATAACTTATTATTTATTATCGACGACGCATGTTGCGCATCATTTTCATTGGATTTTTCATTGTAGTCGCCATCTTCATCATTTTGCGAGTTTCTTCAAATTGTTTAAGAAGGCGATTAACTTCTTGTAAAGATGTACCAGAACCTTTGGCAATGCGTTGGCGGCGACTTCCGTTTATTATTTCTGGATTAGTGCGTTCGACTTCAGTCATTGAGCGAATAATTGCTTCAATGCCTTTGAATGCATTGTCGTCAATGTCAAGATCTTTAATGGCTTTCCCTACACCTGGAATCATTGACGCCAAGTCTTTGAGATTACCCATTTTTTTGATTTGCTGTATTTGATTTAAGAAATCATTGAAATTGAACTGATTTTTTGCAATTTTTCGTTGCAATTCACGAGCTTCTTTTTCGTCATATTGTTGTTGCGCTTTTTCAACAAGAGAAACGATATCACCCATGCCGAGGATACGGTCAGCCATACGAGATGGGTGGAATAAGTCAAGAGCATCAAGTTTTTCTCCTGTTCCAACAAATTTAATAGGCTTGGTTACTACTGAACGAATTGAAAGAGCTGCACCACCACGAGTGTCTCCATCAAGTTTTGTCAAAACAACTCCATCAAAATCAAGTCTGTCATTAAACTCCTTGGCTGTATTAACAGCGTCTTGACCAGTCATT
>CAZCEB010000265.1:0-2604 GCA_964497305.1 uncultured Muribaculaceae bacterium
ACTTAAACAAAAAAAACAATAAATTATTTGGTTTTTAGCATAGAATACGTGGGACTTGTTCAGTTTATCTGTATAGAGGTATTGCCAAACACCCACGTAGAAATAAACAGCCCACCCCACGCCTTACCTATATTAGACACCCCGCCTATGGGGTGAGAAATAGGCACGCATGAGCGCTTATTGACTGCTCTCTCCTTCTACGTTTGAAACTGGCGATTTTCTATACAAGGATAAAGCAAAAACGCTTCACAATATGTCCTCTTGAGAGCTAACGTTATAGCGCACTCAAGATTAATGCAAATGTAATGATTTTTTAGTTAATCATTACAAAATTAGTTCTAAAAATAGAGATAAAAAGAAAAGCCACAGAGAATGTGGCTTTTAGTGTTGTGTTTTATGATAGGAGAGAACTTTCGATTGCTGTAACGTCCTCTTGGAGTTGTTTTTCAATGGGCAGACGCTCTTCAATGTTTTTGCATGCATATAAAACTGTGGCATGAGTTCGAGATAGGCGAGTGCCTATTGCGGTGAGGAGCATTTTGGCATGTTTTTTTGCAAGATACATCACCATTTGTCGAGCATCTGATATCTCGCGCTTGCGAGATTTGGTAAATAATTGATCAGGCTCAATTTTATAATAAGAACACACCTGTTGTGTGATGATTTCAAAATTTATTTGTTTGCGTGATACTTTAACTGCATTAGAGAGAACGACGCGAGCGAGGTCGATTGTTATCTCTTGGTTTAAAACTGTTGCGTGTGCCATTAATGAAACTATGATGCCTTCGAGTTCGCGAATGCTGTCGGTGATATTTGTTGCAATAAATTCAAGCACGTCTTGAGGTATTGAGAGACCGTCTTGTTCTGCTTTTTGGTTTAAAACCTCTTTTCGTAGTTCAAAGTCGGGACGGCTCAATTCGGCAGTCATGCCCCATTTGAACCGAGAAAGCAGGCGAGCTTCCATCCCTTCCATTTGAGCAGGACAGCAATCACTTGTCAGGATTAATTGTTTTTGATTTTGATGCAAATGGTTGAAGATGTGGAAGAATGTGTTTTGTGTTTGTGGTTTCCCGATAAAGTCTTGGATGTCGTCAATAATGAGTACATCAATGCTTTGGTAAAAATTGATGAATTCATTTACTTTTTTACGGCAAACGGCAGCTGTGTATTGGCTCTCGAATAATCGTGCAGTTACATATAGGACGCGACTTTGAGGGTTGGTTTCTTTTATTCTAATTCCTATGGCTTGGATTAGGTGGGTTTTTCCAACTCCTGTTGCTCCATATATAAATAATGGATTGAATGTTTTGCATTTTGGGTTGGTGGCAATGGCTTCGCCTATTGAGCGGGCGATTTTATTGCTCATACTTCCACAATAATTCTCAAATGTGTATCGAGGGTTTAGTTGAGAATCTATTTCTTCAATGTATTCTTGTTGAAAAGGATTAGCTGCATTGTTGTTACGATTAGCTATCGCCGGACTTGGATTGGAACTCCCTACTGTTACGCCTGTGGTTGCTTCGTTACCGATTTGGTTATAATGGTAATATAATTTGATGTTGTCTCCATACACTCTGCGGAGTGTGGAGCCAATGAGTTTGATGTATCTTTCTTCGAGTTGTTCTACGAAGAAAGGTGATGGCACGATTACTGTTAAGCTATTGTTTTCATAGCTCATGGATGTAACCGGCTTGAACCAAGCGTCGAATTGTTCTGCGGGAAGATTGTCTTGAAATATTTTCAAGCATTTTTCCCACATTTCAGAGTGAGTTAATTCCATTGATAGTGATATTCTTTAGACTAAACTTTTCAAGAACAAAATTAATCTATTTTCAAAATAAAAACAATTGCAAAAATATTTGGATTTTATAATAAATGTGCAACTATATTGAATATCAGTTGATTATGGATGAGTATAAATGTATATTAAAGTAATGCTTGTAAATTAAGTTGGATTATCTTATGTATTAATTAGATATGGTTTAAATTAAATGCTGTTTTGTTTTAGTAAAATCGTAATGTTGTTTTTGATAAAGTAGCCGAATTATCTCTATTTTCAATGAAATGAGAAAATTCGGCTATTAAGGTGTTATTTAGAATAGTTCTAAATAGTGGATAGGCATTATAAAAGTTTGATTGAAATATATCTTTTTGGGTTTTTCTTGACGTCGATTAATAATGAGTCAAGGCTTCCCACTGCATTGTTTAGATTGTTGTATAGTTGAGTATCGTTTAGCATCAATCCTAATGAGGAATCTTTGCTATTGAGTTTATTTGTCATCTCTTTGGCATTTTCTGTTATGTAATATATATTGTTCATAGTAGAATCTATAGGGGTGTTGTTGAGTTCTGTTGTTATTTCGTTTAAATTGGCTGTTATTCCTTTTAGATTCTCAGATATGCCATTAACGTTCTCCATAGTAGGAGACATAGCGCTCATCATTTTAGATAATTGTGCGCTGCTTGCTTCAAGGTTGGCAGTTATGTTGTCTAAACGGCGAATGGAGTTGGCTATTGCCGGGTCGCTAATGAGCTTGTTGACAGATGTTAATAATGAATCTATTTTAGGCATCATGCCGGCAACAGAAGGAAGAACATCCTTTG
>CAZCEB010000266.1:0-2578 GCA_964497305.1 uncultured Muribaculaceae bacterium
GTTTTGTTAATTTTAGATATAGTTAAGAAAATGATTTATGAAATTTGTTGCAAATTAGTGAATTTTTCTCGATTTAGCAAATAAAAAGCGTAAAAAAGTATCAATTATTCCGCTATTTCCAACGCTTTTCATCTATATATGGATTTATCCCCCTTATTTTATCTTTTAACTCGAATGTGTTCAATTCCGGCACATGTACGGTAGTACTTTTGCAATATCTTGTTTAACACAATTATATTCTCAAAATCTTATGTTGGAATTTATCAAAACACGCGACAATGACTTTGTCGCAAAATGTCGGAAAATCTGCGATGGACTTTATCCCGGCGAGCACATCAGTAGCCACGAGCTGGTACATCGTGCTATAACCAACGGAGCTCCGGGATATTATGTTACGTTTGACTATGCCTACCGCATGCTACGAACTATGCGCCGAAATCGTCTGCCTCCGGGATATAATCCTCTAAAACGGCTCATGTGGGCTGAGATAGCCGAGAAAGCCGACCACTACAAGTCTCAAATGAGGATAAAGACCGATACCGAAGCTCTGTCAATGGTGCTTGCACGCAATTGCGCTTCCCGCTTTTTTATTACAATCGATTACGGAATCAGATTATTACAACAACTTAATCATGACCACAAAATTAAACACAACTCTCCTCTGTTGCTTGTGCCTTATCGCATGGGGATGCAAAACAAGTCGCCACAGTTCCCTCAATTCTCAATACAATAGTGTTGCAGATAGTAGTGTGGCTAACACAAAACAACACATCATATCTTCTCTGACAACTGATAGCCTTAATCTACAACTAATTGAAATTACACAATCAACCGACTCGATAGACGGATTAACAGTGAAAATTGCCCGACTTTCACGTTCTATCGACCGCATGGTAACAGCGTTCGACAGCTCAGTGTCTTCAACAATAAAAACTCACAAACAATCCTCTCAAAAAGCAGAAACAGATGATGCCGAAACTCATACGTCAACTCATAAACCTATAATGCTGTTTCTTGCAATATCCTTAGCCGCATTTTTAATGTATCTTTTCATCAAAAAATAAAAAACTATATAGTTATGAACTCCTCAATTTCATTAAATCTTTCGACAACGGCTATAATACAGGAAATTTATGCTGCATCGGCTCTGCGATGTCTGCAAAATCTTGATAATGGCAAGCGTCCTCCATTGCTCACTCGCGACCAAGAGCCTGCTTTGAGACTGCTGGTGAAGGACTCGTTTGCCCACATTTTATTGCGATTGCTACCTCATGTTGCCACATGCAACCTCAATGACGAAAATAATAATGCAACAACCTGCAACGGCTCTGAAGATATAATTCTATCGGTGGAGATACATGTTCCTGCCTGTTTTCCGACATCGGCAGTAGGGACTCTGCGACATGCGATAGAACACGCTATCGCCATGGATGCCATGCATCTGTGCTACATGGGTCATAATGACAATTTGAGTCAGCGACACGCCTCTCTTACCAATGATGCAATAAAAAATATAGAGCAATTACTCTCGGTCAGCGACCACCACAATGCTAAGATTGTAATGAATTGGCTATAGGCTGAATATCCATCCCTGTTGGGCTTTGGAATGCTCTTAATCCGAGTTGTGGCAACATAGCATAGGCATGCTCAAGCACAGCTGCTTGTATTCGCTCATAAGAGGGCCAATCTTGCTTGGCTGTAAAAAAATAAAATTCAATGGGAATACCATGAGCCGAAGGCTGTAATTGCCGCACGAGTGTGAGCATATTATGATTTATGAGAGGATGCTGTGTGATATATTGCTCCATGTAGTTACGGAAGATTCTCATGTTCACAAGATCATCGGTATCTCGATTTATCCCCGCAAGCCATCCTCGCTGTTCATAATCAGCAAGCTCGTCATCAGTACAAAAGCGCACCGAATTTACATCAATATTGATTGAACGTTTTACTCGACGACCGCCACTATCCCACATCCCTCGCCAATTCTGAAATGAATCAGAAATGAGAGCATAGGGAGGGATGGTGGTAATTGTCATATCCCAATTCTGCACTTTTATAGTTGTCAATGTAACCTCTTTTACGGTACCATTAGCACCATATTTTGGAGCTTCAATCCAATCACCCGGACGAAGCATATCGTTGGCTGAGAGTTGTACGCCTGCAACAAGTCCGAGAATGGTGTCCTTAAACACCAGTGTCAATACAGCAGCAGCGGCACCAAGACCGGTGAGTATAACAATAGGGTTTTTATCTACCAATATACTGATAATGATTATTACCGCCACACATATAAATATCAGTTTCAACATCTGATAAACGCCTTTCAACGGGTGGCTTGTTGTCTGTTGTTTCTCACACGAGACGAGATATAACGCAGAAATAAATGATGTTATCAAGCGTAATGCGGCAAGGACAATATAAATGAAGCACGATTTTGATATAATCGTCAACATTAAGGAGTTGCCCTCAAATACAAATGGGAGAAATATGTATAATATTATCGGTGGTAACAGATGACACACACCATACAATACATGGTCATTAAAAAGAAGATCATCCCATGTTGCCGAGGTGC
>CAZCEB010000267.1:0-2572 GCA_964497305.1 uncultured Muribaculaceae bacterium
ATAACGAGAGTATATGCCGGTGGTGTGTATCATGATGAGTCGGCGCACGCCACCATGCACAGCCGCATCAACCACCTCTCTGGAGAAATGTATTCCGGCAATGTGAACGAGAGTATCAACATCTTTGAGGCTTTCTTTCAGAAACTCAACATCGGAGCAGTCTCCGCGACAAATCGCTATAGAAGGAATGAGGGTTTGTAGCGATGAGGTATCTGACGAGTGGCGCACCAATGCTCTTATGCCATCGGGAAACATCGCTGTTATTGTCTCGATGTTTTCAGAAATGAGCCGGGCAAACTCGCCCCCCGACTTCCTTCCTGTCGCTCCTGTCAATGCAAGAATTTGTTTCATTTTTATTCTGATGATAAAAGTTGAGCCTTTTTGTGAGCATAATCATAGAACAATGGAGACATTTTGTCGGTGTCTGTGAATAGTTGGGAATCGGAGTAACACAGATATATAATGACTCGTTCGATATCATGTCCGGCAGTAGAAATTGTTTGAGCATCGACATCGGGGTGCTTTTGTGCAATTATTTTTTTGTTACGCTCAATAAAGTCTCGCAAAATGAAGTTCAATCTATTGCCAAGCCGTTGAGAGGTGTCGGTTTTAAGATATTCGGTGCGAAGCGAGTCAAACAACTGGTATTGTCGATCGTACCATTCCTTTTTTAATTCGTAGTAACCTTTTATTGCAACAAACATGCCCATATCTTCCTCTGCTTTATACAATTTTTCGGCAGGAGTTCTCTCTTTTTGCTTATTGGGGATAGCTGTCATTTTTGTAGGAGAGGTCGGGGTAGAATGAATGTTTGCGGTAGAGATAGTTTCTATTGGGTGTGTGGGTTGTTCAATCTCAGTAATAGAGCTATCCACAGAAGACGTTTCAATTAATTCTATTGCTTGTGTATTACTAAGGTTGTTATATGTTATAACTGCACCAATTGCTATTGCAAATAGTATTGCAAAAACGATTGATAGTATTGTAGTTAAGCGATGTTTGGGTGTTAATAATTCTTGAACTTGTGCAATTGAAGAAGGGCGGTCAGCAGGGTCGGGGGCTGTGCATGAGGATATGAGACGTGCGTAGCGTGAGGGGATTTTAATTTCTGTACATTCAAAAATGTATTCAATAATGCGCCCTATTGTATAAATATCTGTGCGACAATCCACTTTCGCATCTGACGACAATTGTTCGGGAGCGGCAAATCGAGGAGTGTATCCCGGAGTGGAATCAAAGCAATCGTTCAAGGCAAATCCTAAATCTATAATTTTTACCGAGTGGTCGATGTCGGTAATCATCAGATTGTCGGGTTTTAAATCAAGATGTATGATTTGTCGGCTATGTAGATATTGTATAGCATCGGTTAGCTGAGAGACAAATCGGTCAATATTTTTAATTGAATTAAAATAATTGGGATTGTCGGTAATAAATTTAGTCAGAGTTGAGCCGTCAATCCACTCGCTGAAAATGCTAAAAGTCTCTTTATCAAAATGCGTATATTTTACTATTCCCGGGTGGTCAAGATTAAATCCTAACTCGAATTCTTTGTTGAAAGCATCTTGCAGACGTGTGTCATGAATATTGTGCGGACGTTTTAGAAAATGTAATTTCCCATATAGCCGTACTTTAAACGTGTCGCACGTGTCTCCGGGTGTAGAAAGTTGTGCGACTTCGGCATATTTTATTGATGAAATTGTATTGATATTGTTGCTTGCAAATTCTGAATTATCCATAGTGCCTATGAGATATGAAAGTCGGTTATTCCATCATGTATTCCTGCTGTGAAGGACCCCATTTGCTGTCCGTCCCGCATAACAGCGACAAGCTCAAATGGATGCTTCTTGGCTATTTGGTAGGCTGTTGCGATGTCCCCTTTTTGGAGTTTGCTATTTATACTTTCAGTAACAATAAAATTGCTGTTCCCGAGTGATTTCATTTTAACGATGCGATTGGGGGAGTAGCTGAAGCTTATGATTTTATCGGGTGCAATATCTTTTAGTGATACCATCGTCTTATTGTTGAAATACGATGCTGTAGCATGATCACATGCAACAAATGCGTCCCAATCGTTATATCCCAATCGTTGCGCAATGAGATTGAGTGTAAATGTAGATGGACCGGAGTTTGAACTGATAATACCAAAAGCCCTCTTGATAGTGTTGGCACTGATGAGTTCTCCGGTCATTGATTCAATGTCAAGTGCAAATCGTGTGCAGTCGGTAGCCGAACGCAATTTGTGTCCTGCTTCAACTTCAATGCGTTGTATAATTTCTTCATCGAGTTTCATAAAGACAAAGATACAAAATTATGTATGACTACAAGTTTTATTGCGGTCGTTAATTATGGAATCAAGAGAAAAATAGAATTGTTAGATTATATAGTGATGAACAAAAAAACAAAGGAGACAAAAGTATTTCATCTTGTCTCCTTTGTTGATTTTCAATGAGTTGTAGCTGTATTAATATTGCGGTCGGCAATTTTATGTTTCACAGAACTCACACCAAGGCATTTGCCTTGACTATTGCTAAATTCCGACTCGCGAAATTAATGCAGAAGCATTAATATTCAT
>CAZCEB010000268.1:0-2556 GCA_964497305.1 uncultured Muribaculaceae bacterium
ATACAATTTACCTGTTTGCCATAGCACAGATGCTCCAGTTGAAGTAATAGCATCAAGAGAAACAGCCATACTATCATTTATCGTGCGAGCGCCAAGACTGCCTCCTACAACAAGAACTAATGGTCGAGTGGCATCAAATCCAAGAGCCACCTTAGCTTGTGCCTGCGTTTCTGCTATGTTCAAAATATCTGCACGAACAGGATTTCCTGTCAATATAATTTTATCGACAGGAAAAAATCGGTCCATATTTTCGTATGCCACACAAATTGCATTAGCATTTTTAGCCAACAATTTATTTGTTACTCCGGCATAGGAATTTTGCTCCTGCAACAATGTCGGTATTCCTCGTTTCTGAGCAGCTTTGAGCATTGGTCCACTCGCATAACCGCCTACACCTACTGCCATATCAGGGCGAAAATCTTTTAGCACTTTGCGAGCTATTTTCATGCTTTTAAAAAGACGATAAAGCACCTTAATATTACGCCACAATCGACGGCGATCAAAACCGCTCACAGGCAACCCCACAATTTTATATCCTGCTGCCGGAACTCGCTCCATTTCCATGCGATTTTCAGCCCCAACAAACAAAATTTCAGTCTCAGCATTGCGACGTTTCAATGCATTCGCAATAGACAATGCAGGGAATATGTGTCCTCCCGTACCTCCGCCACTAACTAATATTCTATAACTTCTTTTACTCATAATCGATTATAATTGCGTTGGGTTATCAGCACGAACGCCTTCAGGCAAGGTATTTAATTCTTGTTTTATCTCTTGTTTTTTGCCATTACGCACTGCATATCGGCTAACGCTCAACATTATACCAAAAGCTATTGATGTTATTAATATCGATGAACCTCCTTTGGATATCAATGGCAATGGTTGTCCCGATACGGGAAATACTCCGGTAACAATCGCCATGTGGAATAATGCTTGAAACACAATCATCACAGCCATCCCTATAACAAGCATAGCCGGAAATGCTCTACTGCATCGACTCGCAATGCTTCCAGCTCGAGCCAACAGCCACAAATACAGCAACAATACAAACATTCCACCCACAAAACCCATGTCCTCGATTATAATTGAATAGATATAATCGGAAAATGCGAGCGGAAGACGTGCTGTTTCTCGAGAATTACCCGGAAATACCCCTAATAATCCACCATTGGCTTGCGCCATATAGGCATACATCTCTTGACGATTTTCGGCAGTAATAGGTTTATCGTATTTAGGGATACTATCACCCATGAAACGGTCAATGCGAGCTTGCCATGTTCCTGAACGGTCGGTTTTTACCGTCTCATTGCGATTTCCTTCCATCTGTTCCAATTCTATTCCGGCTTTCAGCTTCTCAGCTCTTTCTTCTGCTTTTTCCATCTTTAACCAAAGAGCGCCAACGGCTATCAGCCCATAAGCAAGCAACACGACACCGAATTTTTTCCATTGAACACCACCGATCAACATCATTGATAGACTTATTGACATTAACAGAATTGTGTTGGTCAACCCTTGATTAAATAAAAGTCCGCCAAAAATAATAACAGTTACTGCACATATCACTACTCCTTTGGTTTTCACTCCACGAGGCATTTGCTTGCGAGACATCACAAGAGCAATTACCATAGCTGCTGATAATTTAAGGAATTCAGCCGGTTGTATCATCACACCAAAGAGACTAAAACTACGACGTGCACCATTAATAATATCCCCAAAAAACATTACATACACCATCATTATAACACTCACAACCGCAAACAATGGGATTAATGGTATAAACCACTTAAAATGAATGCGCTGTAATGTCAGAATTATTATTACACCGGCAAATAACATTGCACAATGCCTCACAATGGGACCATATACTCCCATTGCCGACGATGCAACCTCTCGAGATGATGCACTATACAATTCTATAATAGATATTATGCACAATGCAATGAAGATACCCCAAATGTGCTTGTCAGCCTTCAATTTAGGTTTCTTCTCTGTTTTTACATCTGCCGATTGTTTCCTTTCTTCAGATGCAGTTGTTATAAATTCATTATCTTGCATGGAGAATTAATCTATTATTGTTATTTGTTTAACATATTTCTGACCGCTTTTTTAAATTGCTCTCCACGATCTTCGTAGCTTTTAAATAAATCAAAGCTCGCACAACATGGAGATAACAATACTGTATCACCGGCAACAGCGATCTCTGCACACGCTTTTATCGCATCATCAAGTGAATGGGTATCTCTGATTTCAGAGACTTTGCCTTCAAAAAATTTCATCAATTTCTCATTATCTTTTCCCATACACACAATGGCTTTCACCTTCTTAAGTACCAACGGCTCTATCTCGGTATAATCATTTCCTTTGTCTTTACCTCCAAGAATTAATACCGTGTTTTGAGGCATACATTCCAATGCATACCAACATGAATTTACATTGGTCGCTTTTGAATCGTTTATATAACGCACACCATTTACCGTTGCAACATATTCCAATCTATGTTCCACTCCTTCAAAGTCAGAAAGAGCACGACGAATATCCTCTTTATCTATATCAAGC
>CAZCEB010000269.1:0-2535 GCA_964497305.1 uncultured Muribaculaceae bacterium
GCTGCTTCTGTTGCCAAACGCAATTCTTCAAAATCACTTCCTTGGCGTTTTGTTGATAATCCTTTACCTGTTTCTCCGCAACAGCAATTACATTCTTCTTTAACAATTTTGTCGGCTGCCATTTCTCCAAAGTTAGGATATTGGTTTGTTCCGAGAAGAATTTCTTTGCGTTTAGCGATATCGCTGTGGCGTTTTTCTGATGATGCATTAACTGCATCTTGGATAGCTCCGTTGTTTACATTTGCGTTGAAACCACCTTTTTCTTCTACATCAAGGAATAATTTCCATGCTTCTTGAGCGATTGATGCGGTAAGAGTTTCAACATAATAAGAACCTCCGGCAGGGTCAACAACTTTGTCAAGATGACTTTCTTCTTTGAGAAGGAATTGTTGATTGCGGGCTATGCGTTCAGAGAATGCATCCGGAGTCTTGTATGTAGCGTCAAATGGAGTAACTGTGATTGAGTCAACGCCCGCAAGTGCTGCAGACATTGCTTCTGTTTGACTACGTAATAAGTTTACGTGAGCGTCAAAGATAGTCATGTTGAATGTAGATGTAGCAGCATGAGCCATCATTTTGCAAGAGCATTTGCATGTAGGTTTGTATTGCTCAACTATTTGAGCCCACAACATGCGTGCAGCACGGAATTTTGCAAGTTCCATGAAATAGTTAGAAGAGATACCCATGTTGAACTTGATGCGTTTAGCAACATCATCAACAGCAACGCCTGCTTCTGTGAGTATTGTGAGCCATTCAGCTCCCCAAGCAAGAGCATATCCGAGTTCTTGGAAAATATAAGAACCGGCATTGTTAAACATAACAGAGTTTACGGCAAAAATGCGTAGTCCGGGTACGTCTTTAGCAATCTCTAAAAGAGCAATAGAATCTTTTACAATGTCTCCGTGATATTCTGTCCCATGTTTTAATGCTTTTTTCCATGGATTGAAATCGATAGATCCTTTAAATGAGCCTTCAGCACCTGCTGCTTTTATTACTTCAACAAGAGTAGTAGCTGTTTCGGTTACTCGTTTGATGCAAGAGCAAATGTTTATCTCAACTTTTGTAAGGTCAATGCCTTTTAGAATAGTTGCGATATCACTGGCATCTTTTACTTTGAATCCAAGAGAAGTAACACCTTTACTTAAAACTTCAAGAGCCTTGGCGTTTGCTTCAGCTGGTGTTTCTGCAATGATTTCTTGGCGGGTAAGCCAATCGTTTTCAGTGCGTGTTCCACGAATGTAAGGATATTCTCCGGGGAGAGAATCTGTTGTTTTGAGGTTTTCAATATCTTCTGCGCGATACATTGGCTGAACATTGAAACCTTCATTTGTTCTCCATACCAATTTCTTCTCAAAAGGAACGCCTTTTAAATCGGCATCAACTTTGGCTTTCCACTCTTCAGTAGAAATAGCAGGAAATTGATCGAACAATTTTTCTTTCTTTTCTGCCATGATTGGGTATTAAATTATAGTTTAGAAATAAATTTTTTATGTTTATAGCCCTTATATATAAGGGTTAGGATAATCCTCACAAATGTAATAATTATTTAGATTATGACAAAAGAAAATAAAGCTATTTATTTGCCTTTTCTCCGGCATGATTAACTGTCATCTTCTTTTTTGCCAAAAATTGTGCGCTTTGTAACATTGAGAAACTATAGTTTTTCATGCGTTGGAATGTGCTGTCGCTATTAGTTTCATGTAGTTTCCCTTCTGAAATATTGTAGAAAAATTCAAGTTCTTCTGCCGGCTCATAAATATATAATCGAGAAGAATCACGCGTTGCAATATGCTTGTCGGTAGTGTAGAATACATAGGGGCGTTTTTCTTTATTTAGATCGATGCCAAAATTGTTCTGAGTGTAATTTATTACTAAAAAACCAAATAATGTTGGAGCGATGTAAATTTGTACGGCAAAATCAATTATTATTTCAGGTTTTATATTTTTGCCGTATATGATTAATGGTACATGATTATAAGCTTGAGGCATTTCACATTCAGGTGTTCCTACAAGTTTTCCATGATCGCCGAGGAGAACAAAAATGGTGTTGTCCCACCATGATTGCTGCTGAGCTTCAGTCATGAATTGTTTAATTGAGAAATCTGCATACTCAACAATTTGGTCCTGTAATTCTCTGTTTTTTGGTGTAAAATGAGATGGAACAATGTATGGTGGATGATTGCTGATTGTTAACAAAACGGTGAAAAATGGTTTACCTGTATTAGCTCGTTCTGAGATGATGGGTAATGCATAGGAGAACAAGAAGTCATCTTGAACGCCGAAACTATTGACTCGTTTTTCTACTGGATAATTTTCCTCTGCATGAATTTCGTGAAATCCGTTTGTTCGGAAAAAGCCATTCATATTATCATACTGAGACTCGTGAGTCATAAAAAACATATTATGATATCCATTCTCAGCAAGAATAGTGGGTAACCCTGAATAAACAGGTATTGTGGTACCTTTCATGGCATTGCGTTTCAATATTGTTGGAAATGAATATAGTGTAGCGTATATCCCAGGATTTGTATGCAA
>CAZCEB010000270.1:0-2524 GCA_964497305.1 uncultured Muribaculaceae bacterium
ATATATCCCCCTATGCCTACTGTGCCAACAACCCAATTTTATATATCGACCCTACAGGAAAATATATTGAATCATTGTGGGATGCCGCAAACATTGGAATGGGCATTAGCAGTTTGTGGAATAATGCAAAGAATGGAAATGTAGGAGAGGCTGTTGTAGATGGACTTGGAGTTGCCGTTGATGTCGTTGCAATTATCCTACCGGGAGTGCCTGGAGGAGCAGGAACGGCAATAAAAAGCGCCAGAGCTGCTGACGATGTCGTTGATATCGCAAAAACTACATCAAAAACCCAAAAAACATATCAAACATATACAAAAACGAATAAAACGACAAATGAAGTTTATGTTGGACGGACAAGTGGAACAGGAACCCCATATGAAAATATAAAGAAACGAGATCAAAATCATCATAAGTACAAAAGTGGATATGGTCCGGCTCAATTAGATAAATCATCTACAAATCCAGATGCAATAAGAGGACAAGAGCAATATATGATAGATAAAAATGGTAGAGCGAAATCTACAGGTGGGACATCAGGCAATGCCATTAATGGTGTAAGTCCTAAAAATCCCAAAGCTCAACAATATGAAAATGCACGGAAGAAAGAATTTAATGAAAATTAATGTATCTATATATGAAAAAACAAAAGCGAACAGATGGATCTATATTTGAGATTCCTATTAATAACGGAGAATATTATGTATATGGACAAATATTACCGAACAGTTTTGATGCTTTTTTTGATTTTAGAAGCACAATTCAATTAACGGACTTTTCAGTTTTATTAACTGTTCCGATATTATTTAGAATTGGAACTTATCGTTATGTTATTGGATCAGGTGAATGGTTAAAAGTTGGGAAATTGCCTATAAGGGATGATTTAAAAATGTCTCTAAAAACATATATTTATCATTCGCATAATAATAAATATGAATTATATGATTGCGATACTGGGAATATTTATCCCGCTACAAAGGAAATGGCAAAAGGATTAGAGAATTGTGCAGTCTGGACATCTGAGGATGTTGAAGATAGAATCAAGGCACATTATATTGGTGCTGGATGTTTAGCCCTTATTAAAGACTATGAATTATTTGGTTTCCCCGAGGATGTAAAACATAATGAAATTATGGCAAAGGTAACCTCAGTTATATTTGTAACGACAGAGTACAATCGAGTCGTTTATAATTTTGAATTAAATGGAAATATATATGAAAGGAGTTATAATGATTTTAACCAAAAATATAAAATAGGCGATGATATTAAAATTGTATATTCTATTGTAAATCCAGCTGTATGTTATTGTACTGATGAAAAAAATAGCGACGAATAATATCGCAAAGACAGGAGTAAGTAGCGGTCCAATAAGGAAAGATGGGAAATCTTATCGAGCAGAATCACAAGTCCGTAAATGGAATAAACAGGAAGGAGGAGACATCTATGAATCTGTTATTACACATAAGGACCCGAGTGGTCCAAATGCTCGTGATAATATACTTAAATATGAAAGACAAAGAGCTAGAGAATTAAAAGATTTAGAACAACTAACAGATAAAACTAAACATCAACGACCATAAATTATTAAACGATGAATCTAAGATATATTTATACAATTATACATAATATAACGTCTCCATTTGAATACACTAAGCGACAAGATAACAATTGGGTGTTTAACACAGATTTTATTTCGGATTTTTTATCTAAAAATGTTAGAAAATTAAAGATAGATGTTCCTGAATTTAATTTTCTAGCAATATATCTATGTAAATCACCGAAATATGTGACTCGCCAGATGGATTGTTTTAAGTCTTTGGAAGTATATATTCCGTTCTCACAAGCTGATATGGATAATATTACTCGTATCACAAATTTTAAGGAACGAATAGAAGCATATTTGTCTATATATGAACGAGGTTATTATATTGCAAATGAATATTGTGACATCCAGGTAGACAAGTTGATAGGACTTAATCAGATGTTTAGAGATGGCGGATATCGTAATGAGTGGCTTTTCAAGAAAAAAATGATACGAGAGTATGGGATATATGTTTTTTTTAAATGCTATTTAACTTCCATCGATTTCAGATTAGAACTTGAAGTATATAATCTAAAACAAACAGAGTTACTAACAAAAGGAGTCGTTTTACAAACAGCTCCAGATAGAATATGTTTCGGGAAAGAATTCAATAAAGGGATAAAAATAGACGGTAAAATTATGTATTTATTAGACTTCCTTGAAAAACCGAATTATGAATTTGATTTAGAACAATTATCAAAAGGAACATTTAATGTTAAGTATAAACAAAATTTATTTGATTGGAGAGATACTTTAGACAAAATAAATTGGATGAAATAAGGTGAGGTTTAATCTTAAAATAAGATTGATATTTTTAACGATTGTGTTGTCGGTGGCATCAGCTACTGCCAACATCCGACATTATTGCGATTTTTCAACAGTTTGCCACAATGATGCTGACGGAAACAAGTTGAGGGTTGTCTATAAAATTGATAATCGCACTTT
>CAZCEB010000271.1:0-2512 GCA_964497305.1 uncultured Muribaculaceae bacterium
CATCGACATGACCGCGATGAGTGACGTGACTGTTCTTTTGCTTACTTTCTTCATGTTGACTTCAACTTTCTTGCAGAAAGAACCCGCAACTGTTATTACCCCATCTTCAGTTTCTGAAATCAAGGTGCCAACAGCTAACCTTGTTACAATTTTGGTCTCTGGAGCAGGTGTAAAAGATGGAAAGCGTGACACTTCGGTTGAAGGTAAAGTGTTCATCTCTATCGCAGGTGATGTTGACTCTACTTATTCAAGCGAAAATGTGCGCGAAGCGGTACTTCTTGAAGCTGTGAATAACTACAACAAATTGCACAAGAACAACCCGATCAATCTCACTAACTCACAAGTTCAAAAATTCTCTAAACTCAATATGTTTGGGCTAAAACTTTCAGAATTACCCAAATTTTTGGATATGGAGATTGCTGAACAAGATGAATTGATGAAAGACCTTTCAAATCCAATTATTGGTATTCCTGTTGATGATAATAGAAACATGGAGAAACCAAACGAATTCCAAATCTGGATGCGCGCTATTTATAACGTTGCTGAAAACAATAAAGATATGGGAAGCGATGCGTTTGCTTCAGCTCTTAGAAAAACAGGTGAAGGTATTGCAGTGAAAGCTGATAAGGATACTCCTTATTCAACAATTCATGATGTACTTGATAACTTGCAGACTCTCAAATTGAACAAGTTCTCTTTGATGACTGCGCTTA
This sequence comes from uncultured Muribaculaceae bacterium, assembly GCA_964497305.1. Lineage (GTDB taxonomy): Bacteria > Bacteroidota > Bacteroidia > Bacteroidales > Muribaculaceae > RGIG4079. The sequence continues at coordinate 714 of CAZCEB010000271.1, forward strand.
AAACTGAGGAAGATTAATCATGGCACAGATAGAACAATCAGATAACGGCAAAAAGAAAAAAGGCGCCCAGAAAAAGATGCAGATCCACGTGGACTTTACTCCGATGGTGGATATGAACATGCTTTTGATTACGTTCTTCATGCTCTGTACGACCATGATTAAGTCTCAAACTCTGCAAATTGCACTTCCTTCTAACGAGAAGGTTGAACAAGAACAGCAGAACAAGACTAAGCAATCAGAAGCTATCACATTGATCCTTGATACCGAACGTGATGCTGACGGTAATGTTAAGATTGACGCTGAAACAGGTAAACCTAAACATACTGTTTACTATTACGAAGGTAAGCCCGTAGTTGATGATGAAAATAAAGACGGTGTAATTGATAATCCTAATATCAAAGTCGAAAAATTCATCGGAAACTCTAATGGTGAAGTATTTGGTATTCGTAAGATTCTTCACAATCGCAATAAGCAAGTTCTTGAAAAAATCAACGTTCAAAAAGAAAAGTGGAGAAATAAAGAACTTACTGATGAAGAATATCAAGCAATTGCTAAGGAAATACGTAACGACTCTACTTTGACTCGTCCGGTTGTGATTATCAAAGCAGGTCCTAACGCTTCTTACGAAAGCCTTATCGGTGCACTTGATGAAATGCAGATTAACCAAATCTCTCGTTATCAAATTGATAACATTAATAGTGTTGACTCTGCTCTCATCATATCTTATAAGAAACTCAACAATATTACTGTTGAATAATGTGATGATTGACTATATTATTAACTGTTAAAATTGAAAAGATTATGGCAAAAGATGTAGATCTTTCATCAAAAGAGTGGCGCGACCTGATTTTTGAAGGTAAGAATAAAGAGTTTGGCGCTTATGAAATGCGTAAAAACTCTGACGCTCGTCACAATAAGGCAATGATTGTTGTTGTTATTATCATGGCTCTTGCTTTCGCTCTTCCATTCTTGGTAAACACTATGTTGCCTAAAGCAGAAGCTAATATCGATGAAGAAATTGAACAAGCAATGGTTAACATCGAAACTGATGCTGCTGAAGAAGAAGAACCCGAAGAAGATATTGAGCGTATTGAAGAACAAAAACCCGAAGTGCTTCCTGAAGAAGTCCTCAATACTGTAAAAGTAACTGAGCTTGCTATCGTTGATGACGACCAAGTAAAAGCTGAGGACGAAATCAAGACACAAGAAGAACTTCAACAAACAGAAACTGCATTTGGTCAAACAGACTTTGATAAAGGTACTGACGACTTGAACGTAGTGCGTGAATATAAAGACGAGCTTGTTGTTGAAGAAAAGAAAGAAGAAAAAGTATTTACCGCTGTTGAGCAAATGCCTCAATTCCCAGGTGGTGAAGGCGAATTGATGAAATATATCTCAAGCAACATTAAATATCCGACTATGGCTATGGAAAATAATATCCAAGGTCGTGTAGTTGTTCAATTCGTTGTAACAAAAACCGGTAAAATTGGTGAAGTTAAGGTCGTTCGTTCAAAAGACCCAGACCTTGACAAAGAAGCTGTTCGCGTGGTGAAATCACTTCCAAATTTCATCCCGGGTAAGATGAATGGACAGGCAGTAAACGTGTGGTACACATTGCCTATCACATTTAAACTACAAGGTATTTAATAAGAAATTTATTTTATCTTGATAAAAGAGCTGTCTGAAATTTTCAGACAGCTCTTTCTCTTTTCTTATTGTTTAAAAATATTTCGTAGAAATGTAAAACATTGCTATATTTGCATTAGCTTTGAATTGGTATGCGTTGGCATCTAAAGCTA
>CAZCEB010000272.1:0-2502 GCA_964497305.1 uncultured Muribaculaceae bacterium
GTTTTCTATTTTATAACTTTTGGCAATTGGGGCTATGTCAAAATTTGTAATGGGATATGATTCACATCGGAGCAGAAATAAGGCGCATTGTCAGAGAAAAGAAATGCACATCGGCGTGGCTGGCGAGGCAACTAAATTGTAGTCGCACAAAAGTTTATAATATTTACAGCCAACAATCTATCGACACAAATACATTGCGTCAAATCTCACGCATATTAAATGTAGATCTATTCCTAATCTTGTCAGAGGATCTTTCAAAATCCCTCAGTTAAAAGGTGGATTGTATTCAATATTATAACGAATATATCGACAAAGAGTGTGTAAAAAATTTGTCTATTCGGGATTTATTGTAAATTTGCAGTAAATCCCGAATATATTTTAAGATGGCTATTTTAATAGAAAGACCGATTTACCTGCAAAAACTTATTGATAGGCGAAATAATAGTGAGGTAAAAATTATCACAGGTTCGAGACGTTGTGGAAAGTCTTGGCTACTGTCAAAACTATATTATAATTGGCTCATATCTCAAGGGGTAAAGCCATCAAATATCATAATGCTCTCATTTGACATGGAAGATGAGAACAATGATGGGGCATTGCTTAATCCATCAGAGCTAAAAAAATATTTGTATAGTAAAATCACTAACGACAATGAAGAATATTATGTGTTTCTTGATGAGATTCAAGAAGTAGAGAATTTTGAACGAATAGTTAATGGATTAAATAGCCGTGAAAATGTTGATGTATATATAACCGGCAGCAACTCAAAGTTATTGTCAAGTGATATCAATACCATATTTAGAGGTCGGGGAGATGAAGTAAGAGTATATCCTCTTACTTTTAAGGAATTCTGTTCTGTTCGCAAGGAAGACAAAAGAGACCTATGGAAAGAGTATTATACCTATGGTGGAATGCCTAATATTCTTAAACATAAAACTAAAGAGCAAAAAATATCATATCTGCAACGTTTGTGGAGTAAAACCTATATTGATGATGTAGTGGAGCGCAATAAGGTAAAAAATCGTCAAGCATTGGAGTCTCTCGTTGATGCTCTTTGTTCGTCTATTGGCTCTCTTACAAATCCAAATAGGGTTAAGAATGTGTTATATAGTGTCCAGCATGTGAAGCTTGATGAAGAGACCATTAAAAGCTATATGGGATATCTTGAAGATGCCTATTTGTTTGAAGGTGTGCAACGTTTTAATATCAAAGGAAATAAGTACTATGAATCACTTAAAAAGTATTATTCCGTTGATATTGGTCTTCGTAATGCGAAACTGAATTTTCGTCAACAAGAACCTACTCACATAATGGAAAATGTAATTTATAATGAGTTGCGTACAAGAAATTATCTTGTGGACGTAGGTGTTGTAGAGGCGCGCAAAATGATAGATGGAAAATCGCAATACATTCAGTATGAAGTTGATTTTATTGCTACTAATGGGATGGATAAGTATTATATTCAATCGGCTTATGCATTACCCGATGAAGCGAAAAAAGAGCAGGAGATAACATCGCTAAAGAAGATTGATAACTCATTTAGAAAAATAGTTATAGTAAATGATGATATTGAAATGTATACCGATAATAATGGTATAATTTATATGGGATTATTCCAATTTTTAATGAATGACGATATCCTTTAGTAGCAACAAATCTCACGCATATTAAATGTAGATCTATTCCTAATCTTGTCAGAGGATCTTTCAAAATCCCTCAGTTAAACATGTACTGAATTCCGTTACATGTAATCGGTTTCGGTACATGTTTTTCTGTATTTATAATGTTCTTTTTACCAAATTTGCATAACATTTTTATTAACAAATTTAATATATTATTATTATGCAAATTAAAATCGAATTATGGAAAAGCATAACATCATGTATGCTTATTCTTGCATTAATGTTTTGTGCTCCATTAGACGCTGTAGCACAAACATCAGCAAACAGAAGTAAATTATTAGCATCTGACACTGCTGTTGTTCTTACTGTGGATGAAACTTTTAAGGCTGATAATTCTGCAGATGATGGAGCTATAAGAGCAATTGTAAAGAATGATGTTTTTTCTGTGGACGGTTCTCAAGTATTAATAAAAGCAGGAACTATTGCATATATGGAATATTCTGCAGATGAAAATGGAGCTTGGGGTAAAGCTGGAAAAATTTGTTTAACAAATGCAACAACAAAAACTATTGACAATAAAAAGGTTTCACTTCGTTTGAGTAGTTGTAAAAAAGGAGGAAGTAAACTAGGAGCTGTTATTGTTGTTTCAGTACTCTTATTTCCATTAGGACTATTAAGTGGATTTTGGAAGGGAGGAATGCCCAAGTTGAAAAAGGGAGCAACGTTTAATACGGTAGTAATGCAAGATGTACAAGTAGAATAATACATTTACATAATACAAAAAACAATCTTGAGATTAATTGCGTCATGGGTTTAGCTATGACGCAGTTTTTTTATAAAAATTATAGATAAGAAGAGTTGATACCTACTAAGGGGGCAT
>CAZCEB010000273.1:0-2477 GCA_964497305.1 uncultured Muribaculaceae bacterium
TACCTTTAAATATTCAGGTTGAGGCTATGCAGAGTGTTCCGGCGCTTGCCGATGTTCAAATTTATCGACCCGGTTATGCTATAGAATATGATTTCTTTGACCCTACGCAATTGCATCACACGCTTGAGACGAAATTGATCAAAGGACTGTTTTTTGCCGGACAGGTAAACGGAACTACGGGATATGAAGAGGCTGCAGGGCAGGGGCTTGTTGCAGGAGTAAATGCTCATAATGCTGTAGAGGGCAAGCCGGCTTTTGTCCTTGGTCGTGATGAGGCATATATTGGAGTGTTGATAGATGATTTGGTAACCAAAGGAGTGGATGAGCCATATAGGATGTTTACATCTCGTGCAGAATATCGCATACTCCTTCGTCAAGATGATGCCGATATGCGATTGACTCCACGTGGTTATGAAATAGGCTTGGTTACAGAGGAACGCTATCAGTTGATGTTGGCAAAACGCCAACAACGAGATGCTCTGATTGAATTCACACGAGAATTTTCGGTAAAGCCTGCTTTGATAAATCCGGCATTGGAGCAACTTGGAACGGTTCCATTGAAACAGGGAGTAAAACTCTATGATTTGATATTACGTCCACAGCTCACAATAAAAACGTTAGCTCCACACATCAAGGCTTTGGTTGAACATATTGCCACAATTGAAGATCTCAGACGAGATGAAATAATTGAAGCGGCAGAGATTTTGATAAAGTATCAAGGGTATATTGATAGAGAACAACTGATTGCTGATAAAATCAAAAGACTTGAAGGTGTAAAGTTGTCAGGGAAATTAAATTATTCTGAAATCAACGCTCTTTCAACTGAGGCTCGTCAGAAACTTGAAAAGATTAATCCTGAAACTGTGGCTCAAGCATCCCGCATACCCGGTATCTCTCCGAGTGATATAAATATTTTGTTGCTTTTGCTCGGAAGATAACATTGGAATGTTTCACGTGGAACATAGATAAAGGATGATAGTTCAACTAATTAATGATAGTAAGATGGAATATATTAAATCTAAAATCCGTGATGTCGTAGATTTTCCACAAAAAGGGATTATCTTTAAAGATTTGACGACAGTATTTAAGGATACTCGTGCAATGCACATTATTGGGTGGGACCTCGCTCAGTTGTACAAAGATAAAGGGGTAACTAAAGTCGTTGGTATAGAATCTCGCGGATTTATTGGCGGCTCGATTTTGGCATTTGAGCTTGGAGCCGGATTTGTGCCTGTTCGTAAACCCGGGAAATTGCCGGCAGATACGATTAGTATGAGTTATGATAAAGAATATGGGACAGATGTTGTAGAAATACATCGTGATGCTATAACGGAAGATGATATTGTTGTAATTCATGATGATGTGCTTGCTACAGGAGGGACAATGACCGCAGCATATAATCTTGTAAAGAGCATGAATCCCCAAAAAATCTATGTCAATTTTATTATAGAATTGAGCGCTCTTGGCGGACGAGCTAATCTTCCGGCTGATGCTGAAGTAACATCGTTGATTTCTTACTGATTTTGTTTGATTTAAAAGATAAAATAGCAATATTGCCTAATACCCCCGGTGTATATATGTATTATAATGCCGAGGGTGTGGTAATCTATGTGGGGAAAGCAAAGAATTTAAAGCGTAGGGTATCTTCCTATTTCAATAGAGATCATGAAAGTGTGCGCACACGATTGCTTGTAAGAACGATTGCAGATATGAGCTATATTGTGGTCCCCACAGAAGAGGATGCTTTGAATCTTGAAAATTCTCTAATCAAAGAGCACCAACCTCGATATAACGTATTGCTTAAAGATGATAAATCTTATCCTTGGATTTGTGTAACAAATGAACATTATCCCCGCGTTTTTCTGACATATAATAAACTTAAAGATGGCTCAAAGTATTTCGGCCCTTATACTAATACAGGTATAGCACGGGCTATGCTGAATCTAATCCGAGAGCTATATCCTATACGTTCATGCCGTGGGATGATTACGCCCGAATATATAGAGAAAGGGAAGGGACGTTTGTGCCTTGAATATCACATGAAAAATTGTTGGGGGTGTTGTATTGGAGAGATCTCAATTGCTGATTATGGTAATTATGTTGAACGCATTAAACAAGTGTTACGTGGTGATACCCAGGAAGTTATGATGTATATGCGGTCTGAGATGGAACGCTTGGCAAGTGAATTGAAATTTGAGCAAGCACAAGAAATAAAAGAAAAATATCAGTTGATAGAACGCTATCGAGCTAAGAGCGTGATAGTTACACAGACGGTTAATGATGTTGATGTCTTTGGCATTGAGGATGATGATCGAGATGTATATGTTAATTATATGCATGTGCGAGGAGGAGTAATTGTTCGTTCTTTGACGTTGGAATATAAAAGGCGTCTTGATGAATCTCAAGCAGAGATTTTAGGCTATGCTTTTAATGATATTGCTCGTCAACTTGATGTCAAATACAAAGAAGTAATTGTA
>CAZCEB010000274.1:0-2474 GCA_964497305.1 uncultured Muribaculaceae bacterium
GCCATATCTTTCAAAAGTGGAAAGCGCACAGCAAGTTTTGGAAAAAGATATATTAGAAAAAATGGGAAACGCATTTGCGTCCAAAAAAACATCATAATTCCACGTGGAGCTTTAAGCGAGGAAAGCATATATGGTCATATTTACAATAGCGAAACCGGCAAAGAGGAGTTTGTTATCAAATATAAAGTTGAAAATATCACATTAAAAGATGTTGATTATGTTGTAGATAAAAAAATTCGCTGTATCCTACGTGAGAGATTAGAAGCATTTGATGGTAAAGCGGAAAAAGCTTTTGCCCAACCTGTATATGATCATCAAGGGCGAGAAATACGCAGTGTACGTTGTTATACAGGATTAAAAGATAGTTCAACCATCCCATTAAAATATAATGAAGCCGGCACCCCCATTGCATTTGTTAAACCGGGAAACAATCACCATGTTGCTATTTATGAAGATGAAAAAGGAAAGTGGCACGAGCATATTGTAACGTTTTGGCATGCAGTAGAACGAAAAAAACATGGCATTCCTACAATAATTACTAATCCGGCAGAAGCATGGGATAAAATAACAAATCAAATGTCAGAATCTTTCCAAGAACAGTTGCCGAAATCTGCCACATGGAAATTTAAATTCTCTATGCAACAAAATGAGATGCTTATTTTAGGCATGGATGAAGATTTGTATCAAGATGCTATGTCTATTAAAGATTATGCTCTATTAAGTAAATATCTGTATAGGGTACAGAAACTTGCAAGGGGTGATTATTATTTTAGGCATCATATAGAAACAACAGTGGACGACAATTCCAATTTGGCAAAACAAATGGGAAAAATGAAACGTCTAAGTTTAAAATCCCTAGCTGAAAATAATCCACACAAAGTACATATCAGTATAATAGGTAAAATTTCAGAAATATCATGATAAAGCGAACGCTATATTTCGGAAATCCGGCATACTTAAATGTAAGAATGGCACAATTGGAAATTCGTCAGCCAGAGATTGAAAGAAATAGCTCAATTAAGACAACCATTAAAGACTCAATGGTAAAACGAATACCCATAGAGGATATAGGAGTTGTTATACTTGATAATAATCAAATCACTATTACACAACGAGTATTAGGAGCCCTATTAGATAATAATGTGGCTATTATTACGTGTGATGAACAACGCATGCCATCGGGCTTAATGCTACCTCTGTCTGGGAACTCGACTCAATCAGAACGCTTTCGCCATCAAATTGAAGCATCACTACCTCTAAAAAAGCAACTATGGCAACAAACTATACAAGCCAAAATCCATAACCAATCAATGGTATTATATCATCAGTGTCAGCTTGATTGTGGTAATATGAGGACGTGGGCTAAGAATGTAAAAAGTGGAGATACTGATAACCTTGAGGGCAGAGCAGCCGCATTTTATTGGCGCAATCTATTTAGTTACATTGAAAACTTTCGTCGTGATAGAAATGGTATTCCCCCCAATAATTTACTGAATTACGGATATGCAATATTACGAGCCATTGTTGCCCGCTCATTAGTGGGAAGCGGATTGTTACCCACTTTAGGTATTCATCATCATAACCGATATAATGCCTATTGCTTAGCAGATGATATAATGGAACCTTATCGACCTTATGTTGATAAATTAGTTTCAGAAATAGTAGATGCTGATCAAAATATTACATCTCTCACCACCGAAATAAAAAGGAAATTACTCGCCATTCCTGTCCTTGATGTAACTATTAGTGGTCGACGTAGTCCATTGATGATTGGCGTAGGCATGACTACAGCTTCTCTATACAAATGCTATAGTGGGGAAATTCGCAAAATATCATACCCGACAATGGAATGATTGAAAGATTTAGTGAATACCAAATAATGTGGATTTTTGTCTTTTTCGATTTGCCTACTGAAACAAAGACCGAGCGCAAAAGATATGCCGAATTTCGCAAGCGCCTTTTACGTGATGGGTTTACAATGTTTCAATTTTCAATTTATCTACGACATTGCCCAAGTAGAGAAAATGCTGATGTACACATAAAACGAGTAAAAAGTTGGCTTCCACAGGATGGTAGCATTGGTATCTTGACTATTACAGACAAGCAATTCAGCCAAATGGAAATATATAGATGTTGTCAACGAGCCAAGCAAGATTTACCGAGTATGCAATTAGAATTATTCTAATAGAAAAAGGATTTACAATAGATCAATGTAAATCCTTCTAATCAAATACTTCGATTTTTATTTCTAATACACTCAATAAATCATTAACCTACAGACAATTACACATATCGCAGTGTATTTGATATGTCAAAAATACAAATTTAAAAGCAAATTACAACTCGTCACGGTATGCTCGTATTTGCTTTTAAGTGTATTTGATATGTCAAAAATACAAATTTAAAAGCAAATTACAACCGGTCTTTGCTAACCGTCGCCGAAAAATTTAGTGTATTTGATATGTCAAAAATAC
>CAZCEB010000275.1:0-2469 GCA_964497305.1 uncultured Muribaculaceae bacterium
GCTCAGCAGTTTGAAGTCGTTGAACTTCAAGAAGTGAAGACAGGGTTGACTAAAATTTATCACCCTCGTTTCATGCCCGATGGCAAAACATTGTTGGTAACTTCTGAAGATTACAATGGTCTTGGTCTCGTTGACATTGAGAAACAATCGTACACAAAGCTTACCGACATGCAAGGTGCAGGTTATTATCCTGTTATCAGCGCTGATGGTAAAACTATTCTCACTCGTTCAATGAATCAAGAAAACTTTACTCAAACTCTTTATGCTATGGATGTTGAGACTAAAGGTCTTACTGTTGTAGCTAAAGACATTGAACATGTTAACCAAATTTCTTTGAACAACGGCGAAGCTGCTTACGCTACTAAAGGTGCAATCGTTGGAACTGTTGTTACTAATCCATTGACTCCGGTGCGTCGTCAACTTGTTCACGTTACTGAAGAAGATCTTAAGATTGTTGTTTACAAAGGTAATACTCGCACAGTGCTTGATCCTCTTGCAGGACAATATGGCGATTGGGATCCACAATATAGCTGGACTTCTCTTTCTCCCGACCGCACTAAAATCCTTTTCCACTGTCGTAACTATGCATTCATTTGCGACCTTAATGGTGGAAATGTTGTAAACCTTGGTAGCATGCGCGCTCCACAATGGCGTGGCAATACTCACGTTGTGGGTATGAACGATGCTCATGATGGCTATTTCCACACTAAAAGCGATATCGTTATCGTGCGTGCCGATGGAACACAAATGCAACAATTGACTGCTCCATCTGATGAGATTAAAATGTTCCCTTCTGTTTCTGCCGATGGTAGCCAAATCGCTTTCCACACAGAGAAAGATGGTAAAGTTTATATCATGACAATTAAAGAAAAATAAGCCATGAAAAAGATATTATTATCGGCTCTTTTAATTTCGAGCCTTGCAATTGATGCAAATGCTGCAACATACGCCTATGATGTGGCTTCAAACTATACTGGCTCTGCAGCTACAGGTGGCGCTTATGCTCTTTCGTCACCGGCCAACTATAAGGTTAAACCTTCTACTGCCGATTATAACGGAACGTTCAAAACCACGGGTAAATATTATTTGAATGCCGGACACGGTGGTTTTGACTCTGATGACCGTCCCACCCCGATGCCTTTGCTCGGTGGCGAATATTTCTACGAATCAGAAGGTAACCTTGACCGTACTCTCCACTTACAAAAATTCATGGAGGCTAATGGAGCTGTTATAAAAATGTCTCGTACAAAAAATACATCAAGCGATGACCTGAACCTTACATCTATCGCTTCTTATTCAAGCTCTTATGGTGGTTATTTCATTTCGCTTCACTCTAATGGTGCTAATGCAAGTGCTAACTACCACGTAGCTCTTTATAAAGGAACTAATTCGACTAACTCGGTTGCCGGTTCTGAACGTATGGCATATTATAACTCTTATAATAACTATAAAAATGGTTGTTTGACCGAGTACACCTATAGTACTCCTCGTTCAATGGCCGACTATGACTTGATGGGATGGCACTATGGTGTGCTTCGTACCAATACAGCTCCCGGTTACTTGGTTGAAACCTGGTTCCACGACTATCGTCCTGAGTCACTACGTTTCAAATCTTCACTTTACAATAAATTCCTTGCTTGGCAAATCGCTGTGGGATGTTTGAAAGCTCCCGGTGGAACAGGTAGTCTTCCGGGTTGTGTTGTGGGTGACGTGCGTGACAAATCACAAGGTTGCGGCTATTCAAATTATACTGCTCGCGGTCGCGACTTGTATCTTGCTGTAAATAACGCCAATGTCACATTGAGTGGTAATGGTGTTAACTATACAGTTTCTACAGGAGCTAAATGTAATGGTGTGTTTGCATTCTTCGTGCCTGCAGGTACTTATACTCTTACAGTAGAAAAAGATGGTTATAAAACACAAACTCATTCGGTAACTGTTACGGCTAATACAGCTACTCAAAAAGATATTGATTTTGTACAAGGTACAAATAGTGGTATTTCTTTGAGTCCTACATCAATGACTTTCGGTCAAACATACGTTGACGGAACTTCAAGCAAAACTCTTACTGTTTCAGGTGCTGACTTGACTGCAAATATCGCTATTTCAAGCAGCAATACTACCGACTTCAAGATTTCTCACACATCTCTTGGAACATCAGGTGGTACTATCACAGTTACTTATCAACCCAAATCAGTAGGCTCTCACAATACTACTCTTACATTCACAAGTGGCACTCACAAATCTACAATGGTGATTTCAGGTACTGCAGTTAATGCTCCATTGTCATTTACTGAAAGTTGGAACTATTCTGAAACTTCTAACAAGAAGGCAGGTTGGATGGCCGACTGGACAAGCTATCGTAACATGGCATTTGGTGAGGGTAAACTTTATGTAGTTGACGTTACAAACAACAAGGTGAAAGTTATCAAAGCTCAATCTTGCGAACTGATTAAAGACCTTGACATG
>CAZCEB010000276.1:0-2465 GCA_964497305.1 uncultured Muribaculaceae bacterium
GCAACAGCATCTTCAGTTGTAGAGATCCCCCCCGAAGCTTTAAACCCAATCATTATTCCGGTGCGTTCATAATAATCTTTTATACATGATGCCATCACATAAGCAGCCTCAAGCGATGCCCCGGTATAACCTTTGCCTGTTGATGTTTTTAAAAAATCAGCGCCCGAATACATTGACAAAACAGATGCCTTTTTGATGTCGGCTGCTGTTTTTAATGCTCCGGTTTCAAGAATTACTTTTAATTTTGCTTCTCGACACACTTGTTTTAGCTCAATGATCTCATCACACACAGCCTCATAGTCATTATCCAAATAATTGCCGAGGTTAAACACTACATCAATTTCATCAGCACCACTATCAACGGCAAGAGCAGTCTCAGCGATTTTCACCTCAGGGAATGTTTGAGAAGATGGAAATCCAGCCGATACTGCAGCAATTTCAACATCACTCACATCAAGTACAGTGCGCACCACCTGTGTAAAACATGGATATACACATATTGCTGCAACGTTTTTCAACTCAGGATGTTCATTATCAAAATCGTTTACACGCTCCACAAATTTAGCCACCGACTGAGGAGAGTCTGTAGTATTGAGAGTTGTCAAATCTACCGTATTGAACAAAAATTTATACACCTCTTGATTTTTATTCTCTTCAAGATGGTCATTTATTATTTTTTCAACTGCTGCTTTTACTTGAGCATCATCCTCTGTTACTTTACATGTAGCAATTGCATTTAGATATTTATCACTCATATTTTTTGTTTATATTATTTCAATTTATCGTTATTCTGATGACGTTCCTTGTCGCGCATTGTTTTCTTTTCAATATTTTTAGCAAATGCGTCAGTGAGATTAACTCCCGTTTGATTTGCAATTGCCATTAACACCCACAACACATCGGCAAGTTCGTCTTCAAGAGTGTCTTTTTCTCCATCTTTAAATGACTGATCGCCATAACGACGAGCCATGATGCGAGCAACCTCTCCCACTTCTTCAGTCAATATTGCCATATTAGTCAATGGAGAAAAATACCTTACTCCAAAAGTTGTTATCCATTGATCTACCATTTTCTGAGCTTGTCGCAATGTAATTTCCTCAGTAACCATATTATTCTCTTAGTTTAGAGTCGATTATGATTGTTACAGGACCATCATTCACTAATGCAACCTGCATGTCTGCTCCAAAAACGCCTTTCTTCGTCGGACGAGCAAGTCCCTCTGTTATCATATCACAATAAGCGTCATACAACGGAATAGCAACATCGTGTCCGGCGGCATGAATATATGATGGGCGATTACCTTTTTTAGTAGATGCGTTTAGCGTAAACTGGCTCACTGCAAGCACCTCTCCTCCAACATCTGCCACCGAGCGATTCATCACGCCTGCTTCATCGTCAAAAATACGTATCGCAATGGTTTTGGTCGCAAGCCAACGAGCATCATCAATCGCATCCCCTTCGGCAACACCCACAAGCACCATCAGACCGACTCCAATTGACGAATGTAGCTCCCCGCCAATCTTCACCGATGCCTCCTTAACCCGCTGTATCACTAATCTCATTATTTGGGCTCTCCTATTTCTGCTTTTAATAGTTCATATACATATGATGGGCTTTGGATATATAAATCCAATTTTTCATCTTGCAATTTCTCATATAAATCAGATTCATAAATTTTCTTCAATGAGGATGCTAACTCTAAATTAAAATCAGACATTAGGAATCCTGTCATCTCATCAACTATATGATTTATTAAAAATATTCTTTGATTATCTTGCATCATACTCGTCGCAGATGTTTTAAGGCTTTATAAGTACTAAAGAAATACTGTCTATTCAGCTCTTTATATGTCAGTTGAGAACTTAAATCTTCTATCGACAGTGTTCCCTCTTCATATCGAGATAATAAATAAGCCACACCATCAGCAATAGGTCCAACAATAATGTCATAATCATGTTTATATCCCGTTGTTCGATTTCTGTTCAGAAATATAAACTCAGCCCATTCTTGTGTTGGTTTCTCAAATATCAATACTTTTAATTCGTTACTTCTCAAAAGTTCTTGATTAAACTCATATTCTTGGACTATCTCTTTCCCTCCAAATAACTTACATTTTTTGACTGCAAGTTGCTCTGCTTGATGCTTGATATCTGTGAGATAAAATCCCTTGCCAAAATCCTTATAAGGATTTGATTTCGATAAGTCTATTGAAGAAAAATCTACATTTGAGCCATGATATAATTTCATACTAATGTCCCTCCATTTTTCTTGCAATAAACAATTAAATCCTCAACAGCATCATCGATAGATTGCAAATGCTCTATCTCATAAAACTCATCCAAGAAATTTATTCCTTTATGGTCATATAAATATTTAAATGCCTTTTGAATTGGCATCCCAAAACGTTTAGCAAATGCTCGAATACAAGCATTGATATATGGTATTTTATATTTATTGCCCATATC
>CAZCEB010000277.1:0-2450 GCA_964497305.1 uncultured Muribaculaceae bacterium
CACAAGGCTCAACATCAAATCCGACAGATGTCATAATGCTTCGCAATAATTGGCGGTTTTCATAAGCAGATGAGCTAAGAGAGCCATTTTCAAGATTTGATTTCTCATTATCGGTGTGGGACAAATGGCTGAAAGAGTCAAAGTCAGTTCCCATATCAAGAGGCTTCCCTTTATATAAAATCGAAACATCAACGGCGCATCCATAGCAATGATGTCCGCCTCCTGAATATGGGTTGGCAACATATTGTTCAAATTCCGTTCCTTGCACTTTGTCATACATCATCTTTTGTGCGCTCAATGGTCGGGCTGCATCATAAACGACAAGAGTGTATTGGGTATTTACGGCACGCAATAGCTTTTGCGCAACAAGTAGTTTCTCGGCAATTTCAGGGCGTAGATAGGCTTTGTGTAAGTCGCCATACATATTCACCCCCATAAAATTATCGGAGCTTGAATATTTCAGGTCAACGACAATTGCGCTATCAAGCTGATGTACATCAACATAGCCAAGTCGACGGAATTCGCTATCATAGTCGACAGCTTTTACACTCATTGCTCCAAGCACAACAAAAAACAATATATTTAATATCTTCATCATATTATCACAAAGATACATGATTTTCAGATAAAACCTGAAAAATTATGGTAATTAGCATAAAAATAAGATGTCCTTCTATCAAAAAATAAAATAATATTGTAATTTTGCTGTATATGGAAGAATTACGCAAAATCTCAAGAGAGCAAGTGGTTATGGCATTTGTAGCGACATGCATCGAAACAACAGCCAGATTTCTAAAAACCGACTATAATGAGATATTTCAACGAATGGAACGTGTAGGGATGATTGAAAAATATATTATTCCCAACTATGAGCCATTGCATAGTGAGAGTCGTGAAATTCTTGCGCAAAGATTAGTAGAATGTCTAAATAGTTGGGAGAATAAATAATGAATGAGACTATTGTATATCATGGAGGAACAGAAATAATAGAAAGCCCGATATGTAAATTCGGAAGAAGGAATTTGGATTTCGGGCAAGGATTCTATGTAACTAATCTGCGTCAACAAGCAGAACGCTGGGCAAAGAATATGGCAATAAGTAGGAATAAAATAGCCATGCTTAATAGATATCGTCTAAATCGTCAAGCAATTATAAATGAAGCTCGCTGTAAAATATTTACTGCTTATGATGAACAATGGCTCGACTTTATTATTAAAAATCGTTCGGGGCAGGATGTTGCAGATGGATATGACTATGTAGAAGGTGGAGTTGCCAATGATCGCGTGATAGATACAATCAATCTTTATATTGCAGGACTTATGGATCTATCATCTGCATTGCGAGAACTCTCCAAGCATCAGCCAAATAATCAAATGTGCATATTAAGTCAGGATATTATTAATAAATACCTCATATATGATGGATCAGAAGAGTTATGATAGTCCAACGAAGTCGCCTATAATTCAAGAAATCATTATGAGCAACCGTATTGGCGCTATCTCCATAATTTTAGCACAAAAACTTAATATTGATAGTATAACAGCGTTGAAGATATTCTACACAAGCAAAACATGCGCTAATTTACATAATAAATCAACAGGATTATATCTCTATGGTGATATGTATATCGTGGAAGACTTAATGCGAGAGATGGAATCCCGTCAATAGAAGATAAAAAAGCCTCCTTGCAAGGAGGCTTTTTAGTGATCCAGGCGGGATTCGAACCCACGACCCACAGCTTAGAAGGCTGTTGCTCTATCCAGCTGAGCTACTGGACCATCTTTCTTTGAGCATGCGCTCAATCGTTATTTTGTGGCGCAAAGGTAGTGATTTCCTTTGATTTTGCCAAATCTTAATTCAAAGAGTCGAGTACTCGACGAATTTTTTCATAAGTGGTAATGCGTGTGGGCACAAGAGGTAATCGCAATTCATTCTCAATGTATCCCATCGCATTTAACAAGCATTTTACTCCTGCCGGGTTGCCGTCAACAAAAAGCAGACTGAATAGCTCGGTAAAACGGTGATGTATCAATAACGATTTTTCAAAATCACCATTTAATGCCAAACGCACCATTTTAGAGAATTCTTTGGGAAACGCATTTCCAATTACCGAGATAACGCCTACGGCTCCAAGTGTAATCAATGGGAATGTGATACCATCATCCCCCGATATTACAAGAAAATCCTCACGCTTATTTTTGATAATATCATCCATTTGGGTGATATTGCCTGAAGCTTCTTTAATCCCTATTATATTTTCAAAATCTCGAGCAAGGCGCAGTGTTGTCTCTGCAGTCATGTTTACGCCGGTGCGCCCCGGAACGTTATATAAAATCACCGGTAGCGGAGAGGCTTGTGCGATGGCGCTATAGTGCTGATAAATTCCTTCTTGAGATGGCTTGTTGTAATATGGTACAACAGATAAAATCGCATCTGCATCATTTTTTTCT
>CAZCEB010000278.1:0-2441 GCA_964497305.1 uncultured Muribaculaceae bacterium
ATAATATTGATGTTACCCAATTGGTATAATGCACTTTAGCTTGTAATGAATTGTCGTTTTGCCATGCATAACATGCTCCTGTATAGAAAGGTCCGGTTATACCGCTAAAACGATTTTGTGCTCCAATTGAGTAATGAGGATAACCAACAAGCTGTGATTCTATCCACTCGTCATACCCCATTGATATTGTTGATTTCTTATTCTCTGCATCAACAACATCAAGAGCAAAACAATTATCAGAAAAATTAAATTTAATTGATTTCCATCCCAATTTATTCTTCGGCAATTTAAATGTTTTGCCATTATATTTTTTCACCAAATCATTGTAATTATCACCCTTCAATAATGGCAAAGATGCAGTTTCTTCATATTTATACAATGCATCTAAACCGGCAGGAGTAGCTTCAATAGGACAATTCAAACAATTCTTCACTACTGTATTCCATATATTCCCTCTTTCAGGCCAACCTTTACTACGTGAACATTGATTTAGAACAACTACCATGTTTTTTTGAGGCACAACGATAATATATTGACCAAATGCACCATCGGCTCGCCATGCTCCGGGATATTCACACAACCATATTTGATAACCATAGTCATTGGCATCACGCACAACATATACAGTCATCATTTCATCAATCCATTTTTCTGAAACGAGTTGAGAACCATTCCACTTCCCTTTTTGAAGCAATAATTGACCGAAAAGAGCCTGAGAATGAGCTGACATATATATCCCCCACCCTCCGGTAGCTATTCCTTTGGGACATAGTTCCCACTCAACATCGGTTATTCCCATCGGACCAAACACCCTTTCATTCAACAACTCAAGGACTGTTTTACCTGTAACCTTTTGCACTACTGCCGACAAAAGATAGGTCTCTATCGAGTCATAGGAGTATCTTGTTCCCGGCTCGGCAAACAATGGACGAGAAAGATAATAATCCACCCAATCTTGTTGTTTATTGCGCATTCCGCCTTCGGTTTTAAATCCGGAACGCATTGTTAACATATCTTTTATGCGCACATTATCAATAGTTGACGCATACTCGGGATAAAACTTTGACAACTTATCTTCAACCGACAACAAACCATCATCAACGACCAATCCTACTGCAACAGCAGCGAACGTCTTTGATACTGAATATAATGTGTGTCTATATTCGGATTTAAATGGCTCAGGATGCAGTTCCCCCACGATTTTCCCATCAACCATTACTATTAAATGATGCAGCTCAGTCAGATCACTTGTCAATAACGAATCATATAACAATGTCAATTGCTGAGGCTCAATACCCACCGACGTAGGTGCTATACGTTGTATTTTTGTCGCAGCAACAGCTCCCACACTTGCCATCAACATGACGGCACATAAGATATTTTTTAATCTCGTTTTTATCATGGTCGTAATTATTTTGATTTTTATAAATAATATATGTTTCACAAATTTAGAAAAAATATTTATAAGTTAATCCCTCACCTAAAAGGCAAGGGATTAACTTATAAATATTGACTTTGATAATCCATCATAAACTATCTCCAAAATCTTCGCGGAATTTAGCGGCGAGACGATCTTGCCAATCACTCAATGGTTGCAAGCGTCCAAAGAAGAAACGCAACACTTTTGGCTCTTCTTCCCACTTAAGACCACCTATCAACTCACGATTGTCATACAACCATTTTACACGGTCGGCGCAATACTTGATTTGAGAAAGAGTAAACACACGACGAGGACATGCAAGACGCAACAATTCAAGTTCGGCATAGTTTTCCGAACCATCGGGATTACGTTGTTCTGAAATTGAGCCACGTTCCATACCACGAATACCACCGGCAATATAAAGAGCTGTAGCAAGAGCACCTGCAGGATATTGTTCATGAGGGATGTGTGGCAAAAATTCTGAAGCATTAATATGCGCTCCAAGACCACCTGCCGGTTTAACCATAGGCACTCCATATTCATCAAGTTCCTTTACAAGATACTCAATAAACAATGGTCCTTGATTGATAATCTCTTCGTCCAATGTTTCAAGCATCCCAACAGCCATGGCTTCCATTGAGCGCACTTCCATACCTCCATAGGTCAAGAAACCTTCATATAATGGGATATACTCTTTCATCTTCATTATGAGATCATTGTTATTAGAAACAATAGCACCTCCACGAGAGAATCCAAGTTTACGAGAAGAGAAATAGATTAGATCCATAGCATCAGCAATCTTACGCATAATCTCAGCAATAGTCATATCTTTTGCTGCCTCTTCACGAGTTTTTATGAAATACAAGTTATCTTGTAACAATGAAGCATCAAGCACTGATAAAATGCCGTTTTCACGACACACCTGAGCCACCTCAAGCATATTTTCCATTGAAAGAGGTTGACCACCTATGAGGTTTGTTCCTGCTTCAATACGCACAAATGGTATATGCTCAGCACCTAC
>CAZCEB010000279.1:0-2416 GCA_964497305.1 uncultured Muribaculaceae bacterium
ACTGTGGGAATGTTTGACGGAGTTCACTCCGGTCATATATTTCTCATTGAGCAATTAAAACAAGAAGGCATTAATCGAGACTTAGACACACTTGTTATATCCTTTAATCAACACCCTCTTGCTTTAATCGCTCCGAAATGCGCTCCTCCCATGCTTTCAACTGCGAGAGAGAAAGAACAAAAAATATTGGCAACAGGAGTAGATGAGTGCAGAATCATCGACTTCGACCCAACTCTACAACGCATGACCGCTCGGGAATTTATGATGATGGTACATGATTGCTATGATGTTGATGTCCTAATTCTTGGATTTAATAATCGCTTTGGGAGTGATCGACTTTCTGATATTATCGATTATCAAAAAGAGGGAGAAAAGATAGGCATCACTATTTTGCAAGCCCAAGAACTTCCCCGCACAAGCTCTTCAATCATCAGAAACCTAATCCGGAATAAAGAAATCCAAAAAGCGACTGAAAAACTCGGCTATTTTTATTCTATTGACGGAATGGTTGTTACAGGCAAGCAAATTGGGCGCACAATAGGCTTCCCAACGGCAAATCTTCTACCGTCAAACCCAAACAAACTCATTCCACCTATAGGCGTTTATGCAGTTCAAGTAACGTTGCCCGACGGACAACAACGTCCAGCTATGCTAAATATCGGTTGCCGACCAACCATAGATATAAATAATGCCCCAATTTCCATTGAGGCAAACATCTTTGATTTCTCTGATAATCTATATGGTCAAACGATAAAAATCGAGTTTTTAGATTTCATTAGAGATGAACAAAAATTCAACTCTCGGGATGAGTTGCGCAATCAGATTAATCTTGACAAGATTTCAGTTCAAGAATCCTATAACTCAATAATCAACAACCACCCATCGCTTTAAAGAAATGCCAAATGGCAATTCCTCCCGACACCGAAACATTCAATGAATGTTTTGTTCCACATTGTGGTATTTCTATACAATAATCTGATTTATCTACCACCGATTGATCTACTCCATTAACCTCGTTGCCAAAAACGATTGCATAGGCGCATCCCTGCTCAGGGACAAAATCTTGTAACGCAACGCTCTCTTTCACTTGTTCGAGCGAACAAACAATATACCCATCGGCTTTTAATCTGTCGATACATTCATCGGTAGTGGGAAAATATTCCCATGCCACCGAATCCTCAGCCCCAAGAGCTGTTTTGTGTATTTCGGGCGAGGGGGGAGTCGCTGTTATTCCACACAACATAATCTTTTCAACAAGAAAAGCATCACATGTGCGAAATACTGAGCCCACATTATTCAGACTGCGCACATTATCAAGCACTATTACAAGTGGCAACTTTCCTTTTCCCTTATATTCCTCAACGCTATCACGCTGCAAATCCCAAATCGTCTTTTTTTCCATACCACAAAGTTAATAACTTGACAAATAAATAACAACCATCTCCACCACAATCGGGTAAAGATGGTTGTATTATGGATTAAGTTATACTCTATTTATTTTTCAATTGTTATCTCTATTGTTGTAATTCCATTATCGTCAGGTTTATTAACTTTCATCTGTTTGATTTTGTCAACCGGGGCGACCTCATTTAACTTATCCGCCGAAATTTTTTCACCATTGACATAAAAATCAACATTTTCAATACCCTTTTTATCTAATGTCCCGGTACCTTTACCTATGACCACAACATTGTCTATAGTCTTAGCTTCTGCAGTCCCTTTAGTTGAGATTTCAACAATTACTTCATCATTAGACTTATTGACATTCATGTTTACAACCTTTGATTGATTAATATTCTGTAATTGTTCTTTAGTAATTTCCTTCCCATCAAGAAAATATTTGGTGGGCACACCTTTCAATCCTTCAATATTAAAGTCGGTTGAATCACCATTAATCTTAATGGTACTATTTATTACACTTTTTTCATTACCTTTGTCATTGTCATACAACGACAATTCACTACTACTGATTGCAGATAATGTCCCTGCTACAGATGGTTGGTTTACTACTAATAGTGCAGTCGCAACGACAGGCACTATAGCAAGAGCGCGTAATCGACTGCTCTTGCGAGAACGATTTGATAACATCATAGTGATACGTTTTTTAAGTTTGCTATGGTTCAGGCTGTTGGCAAGTGACGGGAATCTCGCGCCGACAGCCTTTTTTATTAATAATAATTGATAATTTCTTGCATCAACACCACTTTGCAACACAGCCTCATCAGCTTGATATTCATGAATGGTTTTCAGTTCTTCTTTCAGTAGCCATGCTGCCGGATTAAACCAATTCAAAACAATTGCAACCTCAGCAATTAATAAATCCACCCAATGATGACAACGTAGATGCTGTTTCTCATGTGTTAAAATCATTTCTCCGGCTTGCTCATAATCCTCTCGCGACATAACAATATAACGC
>CAZCEB010000280.1:0-2415 GCA_964497305.1 uncultured Muribaculaceae bacterium
TTACTGACAAGCCAAGATCTACCTCCTGACTCAATAAAATTCCGGTTTCGGGATCTACATTTTCTTCTCCTTCTCTATCAGAATCAGAAAGTTCATCACTACCACATGATGAAAAGTTACAGAGCATTACCATAAATACCCATTTTAATAATGACCTTTTCATAATAATAATTTTTTCCTATGTCTCCTCATTTGGCATTTTGAATTCATAAAGAACGCGCGTGACATTGTCTTTTATTTTACACTAGGCATCAACAAACGCTGTCTTTAATATATCCGCTTGTAGACTATCGCAATAGCATAACAAGATTAGCACAAAGTTAACGAATATTTGATTATTATCAATTGTTTGGATTAATAATTAATTGGTTTTTAAAACAACATCACTCATTATTTGTAACTTTGTGAAAAATACGGAACAATGAAGATTACATTATTGGCAATAGGGAAGACTAATGCGAAATATCTGCAAGAGGGTATCGAGCAATACACAAAGCGGTTGAGCCACTATATCCCTTTTGAGTTGAAGATTTTACCTGATGTAAAAACTACAAAAGCCTTAACCACCGACAAACAAAAAGAGATGGAAGGGGAGATGTTTATGTCGGCGATACAACAAGGGGACTGGGTTACCTTGCTTGATGAACGTGGCAAGGAATTTTCATCACGAGACTTTGCTTCATATATAGACAAAAAAATGATAACCATTCCCAAAAACTTGATTTTCGTAATTGGTGGACCCTATGGCTTCTCTAAAGCGATGTATGACCGAGCAAATGAAAAACTATCGCTTTCAAAAATGACGTTTTCCCACGAAATGATAAGATTATTTTTTGTGGAACAAATCTATCGCGCAATGACAATTCTGAAAGGAGAGCCCTATCATCACGATTAAAGGATGAAATCTACCATGATGCGATCAGAGATGAGCATTGATTTCTCGGAAATAGCAAGCTGATTTCCTCTAATTATCATTTCGCCACTTGATAAATATTTTTGTGCCGTAGATATTAATTGTTCATAATATGTGTCTCCCCAACGATGCCGATAATCATCAAGATTAATGCCATGGGATGTGCGTAATGAAACGATTATATAATCATTGTGGCGTTCTTCAAATGTCTCTTCCTCAACCGAAAAATATGGTTTGCCACTTTCAATTGTGGCTATGTAGTGTTTCAAGTTATTGCCATTAAAACGACGATTACTGCCATCAAAACTATGAGCTGACACCCCTAATCCCAAATAGGGGAGATCTTTCCAATAATTACTATTGTGAATCGCATTGTGTCCCGACAAAGAGAAATTAGATATTTCATAGTGTTCATAACCATTTTTTCTTGCCTCATCAATCAAATGGTTATACATCTCTTGTGCCAATTCTTCAGACGCCTCCTCAACATTTCCACTTTTTAACTGTGCATATAATCCTGTTCCCGGCTCATAGGAGAGTAAATAAGCAGAGAAATGAGGGAGTTGGAATTGCAACAATCTGTCTAATGATTGTTGCCAACTAACTAATGATTGTCCCGGTAATCCGTATATCAAATCGCCACTAATTTCATTTATTCCTGAACGGCGCAATATATCAATTGCATCAACTGCCATCTGTGCCGAATGTCGACGATTAATTGCCTTTAATTCAACATCGTCAAATGATTGTATTCCCATGCTTACACGAGATATACCCATTTTAACAATAGCATCGCACCATTCCGAGGAAATATCCTCAGGATTAGCTTCTATGGTAAACTCATTCAATGTCGCAATATCAATATATCGGGCAATATGTTTTATTATTTGTTGCAATAATGGTAGAGGTAAAATAGAAGGTGTCCCTCCTCCGATATATATAGTAGAATAAACATCATCTATTTCAGAAATTCTCATCTCCAATTCTATTTTCAATGCATCAATATATTGTAACATCGTATCGGAACGTGGAGTCGACAAGAAATCACAATAAGAACATTTTGAGTGGCAATAGGGGATGTGGATATAGAGACCTGACATCAGAATAAATTATTTAGAGCAAATAGTTTTAAAACTACAATATTTGCAATGATCTTCATTTTTTGTTTGCGTAAAAGGGATTTCGGGATTGAATATTTCTTCTAATGTATCATGAAAATATTGGATAAACTCATCATTGAACTCTCGATAATCATACACAAACTTAGCACTACTCCTTGAACCAATTTTTATTGGCTGGAGACCTTCGGTTTTCAATGTGCGCAACTTATATATAATCGGTTGGATCGAATGTTCATAATTATGCAACGCTGCATAAAAATTACAATAGATGAACATTTGTAATATCGCACCATTATTATCGGCATTAGCACTATCAAAAACAGGGGCAAAAGAAGATACCGATGTTTTATCACTTCCTGTTTTATATATTATTTAAATATT
>CAZCEB010000281.1:0-2376 GCA_964497305.1 uncultured Muribaculaceae bacterium
TATCGTTACTATGTCGGGAACTCCGTCAGAGAGAATAATGCACCCACCCGTTTCTATACCGAAGATGGCTATTTTGAATATTATCGAGGAGTAGCAACATTTCATTACTATGTGCGCGATTACTTGGGTAGTATCCGCGCGATAGTCAACACTGACGGGGAGGTAGAGCAGACAGTCGATTACCTATCGACCGGCATCCCCATCAAAGGAGGAAAGGGAGAAATCATCGACGATAGATTGCACACCTGCAAGCAGTATCTGAGCCTGAACGGCAGCTTGTTGTATGACAACGTTGCCCGCTACTACAGCCCCGTTCATGCCCGCTTCATTACTCCTGATGCCCTCTCGGGCGACTATCCCCACATTTCCCACTACTCCCATTGCGCCAACAACCCATTGTCTATCATCGATCCAACAGGAATGTTTGTTATTGCTGATGCAACATCACAACAGAATATTAGATATACTTTAAGCGAAGAGGAAGCTAATTTTGTGACTTTTAACGAACAAGGAATGATTGATGTTGACTTACTAAATAAATCGGCAAGTATGTCGGAAAACTTTACTGCACTTAAAGCATTAGCAAATAGTGAGATAAATTATTTGTTTTATGTCTCAGATAAAGATGGATTGGGAGTCCCATTTTTTGAGAAAGGGGAAGATATGAATTCTCCTCAAAATTATTATTATGGTGTAACCATGATACCAGGTGCAGAAACCAAAGCATCGCCAAATGATAATGTATATATTTATACTGCGTCATTCTTATCAAAAGATATGCAGGTAAGGAATACTGCACATGAAGCATACGGACATGGTTATTTCTATGAATTAAGTAAAAAAGATTCATCATATAACCCATTTCACACCAAAGGTGTTATTGGATATAAAAATGAATATGATGAAGAATTTAAAATAAATCAAATAATATCAATATTTGGAAATACAAACTTAAAATTGGAAGAACATATTAAATTAGTCGAACAACAAGCATTAAGAAATTATGAAAGTCGTTAGATTTTATATTGTGATATTATTTGTGCTTATTGGGTTATGTTTAAACGGCAATCCATTTAAACAAGATACAATTAAATCATTAAATTCATCAATAATATTAGAAATACCAAATAGATTACACTATAAAAAAACATCACAAATTTATAGTGAAGGACAAATTCATATATTGAATTTCCATAATCAATCATATATAATGGTTATAGATGGAGGCTTATTGAAATTAGATACAGATTCAATTATGCATCTGGAGCGAAATGTCAAGCCTAATCAACGAAGTTATGTTGGGAATAAAGAGAATAAGTATTATAGAAAAGATATAATCAGTGATATGATATTTTATTATGGTAATGTCCCAAATGAGGATAAACTTTTGTTTGATAGTATTTTTAATAATATAATTATATCCCCTAAAAAGCGCTATTGAATATAGAATAAAATTAATAGAATGTGTCATTCAAAATCTCTTAAATAATAAGATTAATTTACTTTGTTTAGTATAAAACGAATAACGTATATATTGTCTATTCTGGTAATAGACAATTAAGCATGTAACTATAATAACTAGCATTAAAAGATTAAGAATAACGTTATTAGGGATAGGACCTAGTGGGGTTAATTCACTTGATGATAATATGAATAAATAGAATTATGAGAATAAGAATAAAAATGCTACTTCTATTATTTACATTAATAATAAAAGCTAATGCTAATCCATCAACAATTATACTGCAAACAGAACAAAAATATGTGATAGGAGATTCTATAAATTCAATTTATGAATTAGAAATTATTAATGTTACATCAGATACTGTGTTATGGCTATGGGTCGCTCCTAATTTAAATGTCAATGGTGATATTAACACGTTAATCAAACAGTTTTTCTTTGATAAGAATACCCGTTTGTTCAATATTGCTGTTGATATAAATAACTCCGTGATAACCCCAACCATTGGAGTGAGTTTTATTACACGTATTTATCCCCAATGTAAATTTTCCTTTCTTTCTAAAGAAAGGAATAAAATAGACAATATAATACCATATGTAGTTATTCTTTCTCAAGATGAGATAATATTACGATATCCAAAATTGAATACAATAATCGACCCTCCCATTATATTTTATGACAAAACATGGCGAATTCTTTAGCTACATAAATATTATAATAGTCAAAATTTTAAGCTAATTTGATTTTTCTTCAAATAAAATTAGTCAACGATATCGAATCTCATGCGCGCAATAATATTGGGAATATTAATGATTGTGTTGTTGGTGGCATCAGCTACTGCCGGCATTCGCCATTATTTCGATTACTTGGGTAGTATCCGCGCGATAGTCAACACTGACGGGGAGGTAGAGCAG
>CAZCEB010000282.1:0-2372 GCA_964497305.1 uncultured Muribaculaceae bacterium
TATAGGTGATCGTTTCCGGCAAATTTAAACTATTATATCCTATTTTGGAAATTTTACGGTTTAAATCTCGAGTCATGTTGCCATTTTTGTCCCAGCTGTATTCGGTGGTGGTGCTACTGCCATCGCTGAAATCCATTGCGCCCTCATAACTCAAAACTGCTCCGTTGTCATCTATCTTCTTCAATTGATTGCCGGATTATAATAAACCTCGTCTTAATACTCTAATCGAATAGAATGGACTATAAAATATTAAAGTTTCCGTCAGAATTTTATTATATGCTTTATTTTCATCTTTTTGACTAATATTTATATTCCACACCCATAATATCATTGATGACATTGAGAGAAATGTAATATATTCATTATCCTTATTTAATAATCCTCCAGAGCTTAAATATATTATAATAGTGCAATTGCTATCAGCAAACAGAAATTTGCAATTGTGAAAATTAAATATATTATTCGTTTCATAACTATTTTTTTAATTTATTGTTATTGAAAAATCAACACCAAAACCCAAAAGAAGAACTCCATGCATATTGCCGATATCAATAGAGACTTCTCCTGTCTCTATATTTATATAATTTGGATTAACTCCAATTGATAAATTATCTTTTGCTTTATACTTATTCTCCTTCTGCAGTATTTGCGCCAATAATATCTTCTTTTTATTTGAACTATAAAAACTCAAAAATGGAAATTCTACTTTAACAAAATTTTTATCCAAGAATTCTACAGAATGTTCTAATCCGACAATAATTGAGTTATCTCTCTCGGAATCATAACTCCCATAAATTGAATTTAATCTAATTACTCCTCCAAATGGAGCATAAAGCCCTTCGATTCGAGGTCTTATTCGTTCACCAATTATCCCATAATCCATGCTTATATGTGCTTATACCCCATATATTCCATTTCGCATTGTATTAAACAATGGTGATTCTGCATTTATAATTTCCGAACGAAAAATTGTCCATTTCTGTTTTGATTCATCGTAAATCGCAACGACTCTTAAAATGTCTTCTTTTACGAATTCTAGAATAAAGATATTTTTACAATATTCTGTCCAATCACGCAATTCTACATCACATCCCGATTGATTATCAACAAACTCATAGTTTAAAGAGTTTTTGTACATATTATAATCAGATCTACCGATTTTGAGTTTAACAGTATCAGTAACAGAGGTATATTCCCTAAAAATTTCGGTATTAATTAGTTCATCTATGATGTTTTCTATATCTCTTTCTAATAAGTTTTCTATATCTCTTGATGAGCTAATTAATGATGTTAATGATATTATTAGTATTATAAAAATTCGTTTCATAATATTATATTTCGTATTTTCTGTATCCTAAAATGCGTAATGAATCATTTGTGTTTTCGAGGATGTATCTTAAATGGGCGTTTTGATAAGGTATTTCAAATTCAACTAAATACACATTAGATACAAACTCAATAATAGACAGGTTCAAATATAGATGTGGTGGTATTGTTCTTATATTTTCAATAACAATATTATTATTCGAATCTGGGATATATGTCGAGTCTGTTTGGATATAGACACTATCAATATGATAGTAATTCCAAAACGAGTTAAACAGTTCATCTTTTGAAAGATTCTCGAGCAAATTATTTATTTTAGATTCCTTTTGTTGTAATACTGTTTTTTCTTCTGTATTATTATTGTTTGAAGAACAATCGGTACAAAATATTCCAAATAAGCAAAATAATACACATATTATTTTATTACTGAGATTGCGTTTCATTTGAATGTAAATTTTCTAAATATTTTATAATTAATTGTGTCGCCGTATTAAAATCTATTATTGTCCCATATGTTGCAATTTCAAATTGGTCTCCTTCTTCTATTTCTTGAGGCACTCCATCCTTAGCATCTCCATAGTGAACATACTCATGTAATATTGTAACCCCAATAATAAACAACATTATTTCAGAATTCAAAATACTTGAAGTTTCTAATCTATTAACGTAAGCACTATTTAAATTTAATGTTGATTTCGATTCGGATTCATCAAAATAACCATATGCATTGTTTTCAAACTTAATTACATTTATAACCGGGCCTTTTCCATATTCAAAATCGCGTTTTATTTGATTTTCAGATTGTTCACTATATTTAATTAGATGTTTCATGATATGCTGATTATTTGTAATTTGCCCGATTTCATTATACAAATAAGCATTAAGTTTTGGATATCGTTTGGCATTTTCTTTACTAATGATAAAACATCCTGTAGGGTCGATATATAAAATTGGGTTGTTGGCGCAGTAGGCATAGGGGGATATATGTGGATATTTTGATTGCAATGGGTCAGGGGAGAGGAATCGAGTTGTGATTGCGTCATAAG
>CAZCEB010000283.1:0-2350 GCA_964497305.1 uncultured Muribaculaceae bacterium
GATTAATGCTGACTTGGATGCATCAGGGGCTTCATTAATTAATGCAAAAGATTTAGAGATAGTAAACTTATCAGCAGAAGCAAGTGGTGTTTCTCGTATATCAGCTATAGCATCAGGGAGAGCTAAAATTTCAGAAAGTGGAGTCTCTACGATAAAAGTGCAAAACAAATAACAACAGCTTTTCATATTATTAAATTTAATATAGGTATGTGTCATTATGAAGCATGCCTATGTTATTTTAAATAATATCATAAATTATTATCTTTGCAAAATAATATTGAGCAATGAAGAGAATTCTAACGGTAGGCGTTTATGATTTATTACATGTTGGGCATGTAGAGTTGTTTCGTAGAGCAAAATCTTTGGGAGATTATTTGATTGTTGCAGTTCAAGACTCAGCAGTAGTAAAGAAGTTTAAGCCTAATGCACAACTTGTGTATAGTACAGAAGAACGTTGTTATATGGTTAGGGCTATTCGTTATGTAAACGAAGTCGTGACATATGAAAATGTTAAGGATATAGTGTGTGATATAGATTTTGATGTATTGGTGTTGGGTCCAGACCAAAAACATGATGGTTTTGTTGCAGCGGTAGATTATTGTAACAATAATAACAAAGAGGTTGTAGTGATGCCCCGAACAGAAGGTATATCATCGTCAGATTTAAAAACATTAATAAAAGAAATGTAGAACATGAGTAATTATGATATTCGTTCACTTCAACTATATCTGTTAGAAAATTTAAAGGTATTACATTCTGTTTTTAACGAACATAATCTGCGGTATTATATGGTCTCTGGTACTATGTTGGGGGCTGTTCGTCA
This sequence comes from uncultured Muribaculaceae bacterium, assembly GCA_964497305.1. Classification (GTDB taxonomy): domain Bacteria; phylum Bacteroidota; class Bacteroidia; order Bacteroidales; family Muribaculaceae; genus RGIG4079. The sequence continues at coordinate 824 of CAZCEB010000283.1, forward strand.
TAAAGGATTTATTCCATGGGATGATGACATTGATTTAGCGATGCCTCGTGCTGATTATGAAAAACTGATTAAACATTCAAAAGAGTGGTTACCTGAATATTTAGAATTTGTATGCCCTGAATATGATAGTAGTTACCCCCTTCCATATGGTAAAATACAAGATGTGCGAACTACAGTCATTGAAAAAATATATAGAAAGCTTGATGGGGGAGTATTTATTGATATTTTTCCATTAGATGGAGTGCCAGAGTCTAAAATGAGAAGAAAGTGGCATTTTACTAGATATTTGTTTTGGTATAAAATGTTGTATTTATTGAGTCGAGACCCATATAAACATGGGCGAAATTTGTCTTCAATAGTTCCACTCCTATTGCAAAAGACTATTTCTAAAAAATATGTTCATAAGCAGATGCGAAAGATATTAATGGCATTGGATTATGAAGAATCAAAATATATATCAGAGCATTATAATCGCCAAAGAAAATATATGCTTAAAGAGGTATTTGGGAAAATTAGCCCAATTGAGTTTGAGGGGGAAATGTTGAATGGTGTAGAACAACCTGATAAATATTTAACAATTGAGTATGGCAATTATATGGAGCTACCGCCCGAGAGTAAACGAAAAACACATAGTTTTCATTATTTAAATCTGGACTTACCATATAAAGAATACTGCTCAATCAATTAAAATTTCCAATAATTAAGTCGTTTGCGTAGTTTAATTTTGCGCATCAAATTTAAAGGTTTGGGTTTCATCGTTAGTTGGTGATTTTCTAAGAAATCATCAACTGCATTGAGAATACGCGACGAGTTTTTACCATCGCGATATCGTTCATGAAATGACGAGTATTTACGTATGTTGTTCATTAAAAAATCTGGGCGAGATAAGGCAGTTTTTAATGCAGATTCAATTTTGTCTACTGTTTTTACGTCAATTAGATGGTTGCCTGGGTTTGTATTGCGGAAAGTTACAACAGGTTTGTCTAATAGCATATACTCAATAATTATACTAGAACTATCGCATAGCAGTACATCGCTATTGTTCATTTCCTCCCATCCATTAAGAGTTGGTAAATATGTAACATTATCATGTATATTTGATAAATTAATGTACTTTTGTCTTAATTCATCATCCTGAAGTTTGGGATGCATTGTAATAGTCCAATTCCATTCTTTTTTTTCAGCCAAAGTTTTAATCGTTTGATATAAAATGTTAAGAGAACTAATCCCTTTTGTAAATGTTGTGGCAACAAATATTGTAGGTTTAAGAGTCTTATTGCAAGGTTTTAATTTGGATATGTTGTCGGTCTTACACCATCCGGTTTCATAAATTTTGAAGTAATTATGTTTTTCTTCTAATTGTTTGAATGGGATAGTGCTACTTTCTCCTTGTGTGCAATATATATCAAACCACCCACGTAATTTGAAATGGTCATCAATTTTATCATTACGTTTGTTAATCGGATAGCCATGAAAGACTTGGACTTTCACTCCAGGAAAAAAATCATAGATGTAGTTTCCGGGGGC
>CAZCEB010000284.1:0-2344 GCA_964497305.1 uncultured Muribaculaceae bacterium
CATGGCAAGCATATTGGAAAGACCCAGAGACACGCATTATCAATTTTATCGGAAAAGATAATATAGTGTTCCATTGTATAGTGTTCCCGGCAATGATGATGGCCTATGGTGATAATTTCCAATTGCCCGATAATGTCCCTGCTAATGAGTTTTTAAATCTCGAAGGAGACAAAATTTCAACCTCTCGCAATTGGGCGGTGTGGTTGCATGAATATCTTGTGGATTTTCCAGGGAAACAAGATGTGTTGCGCTATGTATTGACAGCCAATGCGCCTGAAACTAAAGATAACGACTTTACATGGCGAGATTTCCAAGCTCGCAATAATAATGAGCTTGTTGCTGTTCTTGGAAATTTTGTAAATCGTGCAATTGTTTTGACGCATAAATACTTTGAAGGAAAAATACCTGTAGCAGGGGAATATACCGATGTTGATAAACAATTATTTGCCGATATAGTTGTAGCTAAAGATTCTCTAAGTGCAAATCTTGATACATTCCATTTCCGTGAGGCGTTGAAAGATGCTATGGAGATTGCTCGTTTGGGTAATCGCTATCTGCAAGAAACAGAGCCATGGAAATTGGCTAAGACCGACATGGAGCGTGTAGCAACAATATTGAATGTTGCATTACAGATATGTGCAAATATTGCTGTTGCATTTGAACCATTCTTGCCATTTATGTCTGAAAAATTGCGTAACATGCTTGGCATGGGAGCGATTGAGTGGTTAAATTTGGGAGCATCAGATATACTTAAAGCTGGGGAAAAGATTGCTTCTGCTGAATTATTGTTTGAAAAGATTGAAGATGAGGCTATTGATGCTCAAATTCAAAGATTGGAACGTATAAAAGAAGAGAATAAAATAAAGAATTTCAAGGCAGCACCTCAACAAGAAGATGTAGAATTTGAGACATTTATGAAAGCTGATTTGCGTGTCGGGACTGTATTGGAGTGTAAAAAAGTTCCTAAATCTGATAAGTTACTGCAATTCTTGATTGATGATGGAATGGGGACTCGCACTATTGTTTCCGGTATTGCGAAATATTATCAACCTGAAGATTTAGTAGGTAAGCAGGTTTGTTTCATTGCAAATCTTGCTCCTCGTAAATTAAAAGGAGTAGTGTCGCAAGGAATGATACTCTCGGCTGAGAATGCCGATGGCTCACTTGTTGTAATGGGTCCAAGCGCACCGGTTGTCCCCGGAGCTCAAGTTAAGTAACGATAATAATTGCACACGATAATAGTATGCAGAACAATCACAAACCGCACATTCTCATTATTTATACCGGAGGTACTATCGGAATGATTGAAAATCCAGATACTCATTCTCTGCAGCCATTTGATTTTACTCATTTAATAGACAATGTGCCTAAAATCAAGAAATTGGATTACGAGATTGATAACATTCAGTTTAATCCTCCTATTGATTCTTCGGATATGAGTCCTCGCCATTGGGTGGAGATCGCTCGGCACATTAATGAGAATTATGATTGTTTTGATGGATTTGTTGTCTTGCATGGAACAGATACAATGGCCTATACGGCGTCGGCATTGTCTTTCATGCTTGAAAATTTACATAAACCTGTAATTATTACCGGCTCACAGTTGCCTATTGGAGAGGTTAGAACTGATGGAGAAGAAAACCTTATTACAGCACTTCAAATAGCTGCGGCTACTGACATTAATGGGGAACCGATGGTGCGTGAAGTCGCTATTCTGTTTGAGGATTATCTTTGGCGAGGAAATCGATCGACAAAGATGAGTGCTGATAACTTTAATGCATTTAAGAGTAATAATTATCCATCGTTGGCAAAAATAGGGTTAGGGATTCATTTTAATGAAGAGGCATTGTGGCGAGTGCAAGCAAAGCGTCCGTTAAATGTCCAATATGGAATGGATCAAGCTGTGATGATAATAGACTTAAATCCGGGAATTACTGAGGAGATATTGCGTCATCAGTTGTCAACACCCGGAGTCAGAGGTATTGTTTTAAAAACCTATGGTGCCGGAAATGCTCCAACGGGAGCATGGTTTACCGAAGCAATTAAGGATGCAATTAGTAAGGGAATAATAATTCTTAATGTTACGCAATGTGTAAATGGTGGTGTTCATGCCCGACGTTATATGTCAGGTAATCAACTTGCTTCAACAGGAGTAATTTCAGGGCATGATATAACAAGTGAAGCTGCAATAACCAAAATGATGTATCTTTTTGGATTGGGGTTGTCAACATCAGAAGTGCGACGTTATCTTGAGTGCTCACTATGTGGTGAAGTTACGATATAGTATTTAACGTGAGTTCGACGAAAATAATCAGAAGAGCGTCAGTTGGTTATCAACAATACG
>CAZCEB010000285.1:0-2323 GCA_964497305.1 uncultured Muribaculaceae bacterium
ACCGGTTTCTGCCGGATCTAATTTATTTTGCGTAGTTCCATCACTAACATCTGCATAAGATATAAATGGGATTAGCATCAACAATACGATAGTTAATATCACACATTTTGTAGAAAACATTGATTTCATATCATCTTAAATTTAAGGATTTATGCCATAATTTAATCTATCACATTCGCAAATATATCAAAACTCAATCAATTATCAAAGTATTTTTAATACAATCAGAACAATTAATAAAAAACCCGATTGACACATTATACTCTCAACCGGGTTATTTAATACGAATTAATTTATGACACTTGGAGATGATGGTGTTGAATTGTTTAGAGCTTCATTTTCATAGTTTGCAAGCGATTCTTGCAGACTTGTTACCATCATAGCTCTCAATTCAGGAGGGTCTATAACCGTTAATTGCGGTCCATGAGACAACAACTCCTGTACAAAATCAGGAGTAATGCGCAATTTATAATAAAATATTGAATAAGCATCATGTATCATCTCTTGTTGAGACGAGTGCAATGGCAACGCTCTGAAATATTTTGCTTGACGTGCGCTAGTCTTGATTGCAACATGTTTAACCTCGCCCTGAGAGAATACAATCCCAAATGAATGTTTGAAATATGACTCTGCATCAAAATCTTCTGGCATTGCAAATTGTTCTTGTCCCAATATTACATCCTTCATGCGATCAAGAGCATAGGTCTTTATCTTATCCTCTTTAACATTGCGACCGGTTACATACCATCTTTGTCGGAAGATTTTTAAGAAATATGGCTCCAATTCAATATCGGGAGTTGCATTACTGCGAGAAAATGGCTGATAGGTAAACTTAATAGCGATATTCTCTTTCAACGAATCTATCACTACCGACAAATACTCACGCGCCGATGGTACATCTTCAAGGAATATGCGATTTGATACCTCTCGAGATCCACTCAACACATTACTCATCGCTGCAGAATTTAGTAACCAATTGGTTACGCTTTCATTGTGAACATCCACATCCTCAATATAATATTCAAATGTAGACGAATCACACTCAATATTTATACTAAAAATATCCTCTATTGCAAGACGATAATTATAAAAAGTGCGACGAGGCAACGACTCTCCATTTGAAAACGGAGAACGTTTCCATCTGGCATTTAACTCTTCACGAGTTATACGCCCATGTCGTTTTATCGTATCAATAAGCCATATATAACGGCTAAATAAATCTTTTGACATAATGGTCAATTAAAAATTTGGTTATGGTTATGGTTGTGGTTATGATTTTTATACTAAGTTGCTTGCTATTGTTTTCTAATGCTACTTACCTATTGACAACAGCCGCATTCCTAATGTCGTTATCAAAGCATTTATTATCAATAATTCAAAGCTTGTCTTATAGCCCCACATTTGATCAAGCGTATATTGAATTACCCATGACAATACAGGTGCTGCAATACATACAACAGGGACTAATTTATCTCTAACCGCTTTTTTACAGAACATCCCAAACACAAACAATCCGAGAATAGGACCATAGGTATATGATGCCAACGTATATACTGCGCTTATTGCATCTTGGTTACTTACATAATAGAACACAATAATCACAATTCCCATTAGCACCGACATTCCCACATGGACAAGCTTTCTAACGGTTGTCAATCGGTTGTCATCATATCGTTTTTGCCCATCAAGAATATCAACTGTAAATGATGTAGTAAGAGATGTCAATGCCGAGCCGGCAGCCGAATATGCCGCTGCAATCAAACCAAGAATAAACAATATCCCAACAATAATGGGCATTGCCGGATTTGATGCCACAAGCCCAAATATTTCATCGGTTTTACTTGGTATTTCTATACCGGTTTGATTTAAATACATTACTAATAATGTACCCAATATCAAGAACATTGCAATAACAAAGAATTGCATGATGCTACTCACTATCATGTTTTTCTGGGACTCTTTGGAATCTTTACACGCAAGATTGCGTTGCGCCTTCAGTACCAAGAAACGGATGCGTTTCATCTATCAGATCCTACTCCGTGCCACCAATATGTATCAATACTTTCTGCGTGCCATTGACCGAAGCCGCAGTGAGATAGAGGCTCGTGTCAATACTTCCGATACCAAGGACTCCGATCTGATCGATCTGCATGAACTGGAATCCAACCTGGTTTACTTTACGACCTCTCTCAGCTCCAACAAAGTGGTTCTGGAACGAATGACCCGATATGAACGGATTCAACAGTATCCAGAAGATACGGAACTGCTGGAAGATGTTATCATCGAAAACCGTCAGGCGATCGAGATGTGTAATATCTACCGG
>CAZCEB010000286.1:0-2315 GCA_964497305.1 uncultured Muribaculaceae bacterium
CCTCGGGTTTTAAATATGATTTTAACAGATCCTTTGCCAGTACTATTGACAATTTTTCTCCATTATAGGGATTATATGTCTGAACACAAACATATTCAATTTTAGGACCAACACATAATGCAGTATTTGAAGGCAATGTCCATGGCGTTGTCGTCCAAGCAACAAAACAAGCTTTTCCCCATTCCTTCATTTCCGGGCGAGGATCAGTCATCTCAAACAATGCTGTTACAGTCGTATCCTTAACATCTCTATAACAACCTGGCTGATTCAATTCATGTGTACTCAATCCAGTTCCTGCTGCAGGAGAATAGGGCTGAATCGTATAACCTTTATATAAATAACCTTTATCATATAATTGTTTCAACAACCACCAAACTGATTCTATATAACGATTGTCATACGTAATATATGGATTGTCCATATCAACCCAATATCCCATTGAATTAGTTAATGTTTCCCACTCCTTTGTATATTTCATCACCTCACGGCGACAAGATGCATTATATTCATCTACCGATATTTTTTTGCCAATATCTTCTTTTGTAATACCAAGAGCCTTTTCTACCCCTAGTTCAACAGGAAGTCCATGTGTATCCCATCCGGCTTTACGCTTCACATGGAAACCTTTCATTGTTTTATATCGACAGAAAATATCCTTGATTGTTCGAGCCATCACGTGATGAATTCCAGGCATACCATTTGCTGATGGCGGACCTTCATAAAAGACAAACGAAGGATTACCCTCTCGCACTTTCATACTCTGCTCAAACAATTTTTCTTCATTCCATCGGTTCAGAACTTCTTTATTAATATCTGATAGATTGAATTTATTATATTCATTAAATTTCTTTTTCATCACGTAATGAATTACTTATACAAAAATTTTTGCAAAGGTACAAATTTTAAAGCACACTACATAACCTGTAGTACATAATTAATTGTAAAAAACGAGGGAGATACATTATAACATGCATCTCCCTCCTATTTATTTCCTTTTGTTACTTAGAATAAACTCCATGTTACAGTCAATCCTGCCATTACAATCGCAACCATTGACATAAGTTTTATTAAGATATTCAAACTTGGACCTGAAGTATCCTTAAATGGATCCCCTACAGTGTCTCCTACAACTGTAGCTTTATGAACTTCACTACCCTTGCCACCAAAGTTTCCTTCTTCTACATATTTCTTCGCGTTATCCCATGCTCCTCCTGCATTTGCCATAAATATAGCCAACACAAAACCGGCAGATAAGCCTCCGACAAGCAATCCTATTACTCCAGACACGCCAAAAATCAAGCCTGTTATAATCGGAACAATGATTGCAAGCAAAGAGGGAAATACCATTTCTCGTTGTGCGCCTTTAGTTGAAATTTGAACACATCGTGCATAATCAGGCTCTGCATCTCCTGTTAAAATACCTTTTATTTCTCGGAATTGGCGACGAACTTCTTCAACCATGCTTTGAGCAGCACGACCAACAGCATTCATCGTCAACCCACAGAACAAGAATGCCATCATTGCACCTATAAACATACCAGACAACACTTTTGGATTCATCAATGTAACATCAAAATATGTCATAAAATCAGTAAACGAGGCTTCTTGTATGGATTTTGTTATGCCACCGGGTAATTCAAGAGCTGTAGTACCTATACGTTCAAGTCCAATACGAATTTCTTCAATATATGAAGCAAGCAATGCCAATCCCGTCAATGCAGCAGATCCAATAGCAAATCCCTTTCCTGTTGCAGCCGTCGTATTTCCAAGAGAATCCAACGCATCTGTACGTTTACGTACTTCTGCTCCAAGTCCACTCATCTCTGCATTTCCTCCGGCATTATCTGCAATTGGGCCATAAGCATCTGTCGCAAGAGTAATACCTAAAGTTGACAACATCCCCACTGCAGCAATACCAATACCATAAAGTCCCATCCCTACATTTGCAAAATCAAAACCAGAAGCTAACCAGTAAGAAAGAATTATCCCTACAACAACCGCAATTACCGGAATTGCAGTTGAGACCATACCAAGTCCAACTCCTGAGATGATTACCGTTGCTGGTCCGGTCTTTCCACTTTCTGAGAGTTTTTTAGTCGGTTTATATGATTGAGAAGTATAATATTCAGTTGATTGACCTATAACGATACCCACAATAAGCCCTATTACTACAGCACACGAAACTTGCCACCAATTTTGAATTTCCAATAACCATAATAACAAAAATGTCGCACCTACTATAAGTGCAGAACTTAAATTTGTACCTAATGACAATGAACCAAGCAAATCTTTCATTGTTGCATTTTCTTTTGTAC
>CAZCEB010000287.1:0-2312 GCA_964497305.1 uncultured Muribaculaceae bacterium
TGCAAGAGGCAAGTAGGAAACTATTTGCTACATTATATAATACATATTCATTCTTTGCATTATATGCAAATGTTGATGGATTCAATAATAGTCAGCCACAGTTGTCTTTGGAGAATCGTCCAGAAATTGATAGATGGATTATTTCGTTACTAAATACTCTTATAAAAGAAGTAGATGAAGCTCTTACTGATTATGAACCAACAAAAGCAGCACGTGCAATTAATGATTTTGTTAATGACAATTTAAGTAATTGGTATGTGCGTTTGAATCGCAAACGATTCTGGGGTGGAGAAATGAATGATGATAAATTATCAGCGTATCAAACATTATATCTATGTCTTGAAACTATTGCAAAATTGATGGCTCCAATTTCCCCATTCTTTGCTGATCAATTATATTTGGACTTAACATCAGTAACATGTGATGAAACAAGATCTGTTCACTTAACAGTATTCCCATCTGTTGACGAAAAAGTTATAGATAAAAATCTTGAACAACGTATGAAGATTGCTCAAGATATTACCTCTATGGTATTGGCTTTACGTCGCAAAGTTAATATTAAGGTTCGTCAGCCACTTTCAACATTGATGGTTCCCGTGTTGGATGACGCACAACGTGTAGCGGTAGAATCAATGAGCGAATTAATATTGAATGAGGTGAATGTTAAGGATATTAAGTTCGTTGGAAATGATGAAGGTATATTGGTAAAACGAGTAAAACCCGACTTTAAAAAGTTAGGTCCGAAATTTGGAAAAGCAATGAAACTTGTAGCCAATGCAATTGCTACGATGAATCAACAAGATATTATTGCTCTTGAAAAGAATGGTCAAGTTACTCTTGATATTGAAAGTAATAATGCTATCGTTGAATTGTGTGATGTAGAAATTATTTCGGAAGATATTCCAGGTTGGTTAGTTGCAAATGAAGGTAATTTAACTATTGCTTTAGATATAACAATAACAGAAGATTTGAAGCAAGAAGGTATTGCAAGAGAGATTGTTAATCGTATTCAAAATATTAGAAAAAGTAGAGATTATGATATAACAGATAAAATTGCTGTCGTATTTGCTCAGAATGTGGAAACTGATGCCGCTATTACTCGTTTTACTGAGTATATTTCTCGACAAGTCCTTGCTACATCTTTGACTATCGTGGAAGATCTGGATGGCGATATTGAAATGCTTGATCTTGATGGAGTTAATGTGCGCGTATCTATATCAATAAACAAATAATACTTAAATATAATATGAGTGAAAAAACAAGATATTCCGATGAGGAATTACAAGAATTTAAAGAATTGATTTTAGCTAAATTAGAAAAGGCTCAACGAGACTATGAATTGTTGAAGTCAAATATAATGAATACAGATGGAAATGATGTATCTGATACCTCTCCGACATTTAAAGTACTGGAGGAAGGTGCAAGTACATTGAGTAAAGAAGAGGCGGGTCAATTAGCACAACGTCAAATGAAGTTTATTCAACATTTACAGGCAGCGTTAGTTAGGATCGAAAATAAGACTTATGGTATTTGTCGTGAAACAGGTGTATTGATTCCTAAAGAACGATTACGTGCGGTACCACATGCTACTTTGAGTATTGACGCTAAGAACAAAAAGTAATCGACATTATTGATGAAATTAACAAAAGGCTATTTAGCAACAATAATAATTTTAAGTGTTGTAATTCTTGACCAAGCATTAAAAATTTGGGTAAAAACAAATTTTTATATGGGAGAGAGCGTACATATAACCGATTGGTTTCAACTCTGTTTTATTGAAAACAATGGAATGGCGTTTGGGATGGAAATCGGGAATAAGTTATTTTTAACGTTATTTAGAATTATTGCTGTTGTAGCATTGATTTATTATATATGTCGAATAAAATCACGTGAATATATAAAACGTGGTTATATAGCGTGTTGTGCATTAATAACAGCAGGAGCTGCTGGTAATATAATTGATTGTTTGTTCTATGGGCTAATTTTTGATAATCCATTTCCTCCTGAGGTTGCTACATTATTGCCTGAGGCGGGAGGGTATGCTCCATTGTTTTATGGAAAGGTGGTTGATATGCTATATTTCCCATTGTTTAGCTTTTACTGGCCAGATTGGATGCCTTTTGTTGGTGGAGAGCATTTTTTATTTTTCCAGCCAATCTTTAATTTGGCTGATGCTGCAATAACTATAGGTATATTATCATTGATATTATTTTATCATAAAAGTATATCCACAATACCAGAACAAAAAAATAGGGGGGATGTCTAAATTGATATGTATATTATTATTTATTGTTTTATGTGTTGGTTGTAAT
>CAZCEB010000288.1:0-2305 GCA_964497305.1 uncultured Muribaculaceae bacterium
GGCTATATTAATATGCAAAAATAGCCATAAAATTTTAATTTATGGCTATACTTAAGGATATTTATAAATAAAAAATTTATTAATTATTCCCTTGAGTGATGTGGACGTCCATGTGAGGGTAGGGGAATGATAATCCATGTTGAGGTAATTCCTTGTAGACACGTTCGTTAAAGCTGTGGTACACACCCCAATAGTTTGAACTCTCAACCCATGCTCTCACAACAAGGTCAACACTGCTGGAATTTAAAACATTGAGCAAGGCAACCGGAGTTTTTCCTTCTGTTTGCAAAACACGTGTATCCTCTTTCAAGAAATTTAACAATACTTTTTTAGCTTTATCAACATCGTCTCCATAAGAGATGCTTACTGTCCAATCTACGCGGCGAAGATCTTCTTTAGATGCATTGTTTATGCTACCGGTTGACAGTCCTCCATTGGGTATTAATATTGTTTTATTGTCAGGTGTGTTAATGACGGTGTGGAAAATTTGAATTTCTTTAACTGTACCGGAATACCCTTGAGCCTCAATGAAATCACCTACTTTATATGGTTTCAATAGCAGAATTAATACCCCTCCGGCAAAGTTTTGTAATGTGCCACTTAATGCCATGCCGACAGCGACACCTGCCGATGCAAACAATGCAAGGAATGAGCTTGTTTCAATACCTAAAATTCCAATTACAATTATAATCAGAATAAACAGCATTACAGTTTTAGTGAGGCTAAGAATAAATGTCGATAGAGATTTGTCGGCTTGACGTTTTATGAGTATTTTGTTTATTAATTTGTGAATTCGGTAAATGATGAATTTTCCGATATAAAAAACTATTGCGGCGATGACTATGCTGATTGCAAGGTCAACAATTCCGTCAATCAATTTCGCGATTAAGTCGTCAAATGATGTTGTTGAGATTTCTTTAAAGAATGATGTTGAAGAATTGATAGCTGTGGTATCAGCCGGCATTGTTGTAGATTGTAAAAAAATTGGACACATGTTTTTTATTGATTTTATTGAAATTGATATTTTACGACATCTTGCCACCAAAGGTGATTACTATAACCTCTTGTCGAGGCATCTGACATCTGCTTTAAGATATGGCATCCGAGTCCACAATGGTGATCTATTTTGAGTGTTCCCCATATATATGGCGTTGAATTTTTATATAAAACCACATTATTAAGAGATTCTTTGAGTTTTTGTGTAGTTTCTTCATTGGGCGATAAAACCGTGAGATATTGTTCAAAATCAAAGGAATAGCAATTAGCCCCATAGACAAATTGCTGTGGATTAAAATCGCTCGGGAGACTGCTTTTTGCTCTAAATATTTCTCGTGAAACAGAGGCTAATTCATCAAGATGAGTTGTCTCAATTAAAGAAATAGCGCAAGTTCTATTTGGACCTGTTATGTTATTATAAAAATCAAATGTGTTTTGGCATGCTTGCTCAAGTTGAGGAGTTTCGGTGAAAAATAAAGGAATATTTTTATCATAGGGCATTCCTGCAGCAGGTAGTTCTGTTGTTGAAGCAATGATATATTTAGTGGCATTTTTTAATTCATACACGACTTCTATGCTTGCCATGTGGCAGCAATCAAAATAGATGAAACTGAAATTATGATTGTTTAATACTTGAGCCAACGATGTTACCTTCATGTAAAACGTCCCATTGGAGGTGATTTCTTCACCAAAAGCAAGTGGTTTGGTTGCACGCTCGTTTATTTGGATTGATTTTGAGGTTGGATATTCTACCCATGCACTGGAATGGCTCCACAAAATCAAGCCATAATCAAGAGCCGGAGCTAATTTATATGTATCAGAGATTACTTGTTTGAGTTGATTTGGGTCAGTTGAGAGGGTAGAAGAATCGTATGTTTTTAGGTCAATAATACCATTAGCAGTTATCTCTTTTAATGTAGGAACGCCCTCTTTGGCTGGTGGAACATGATATACGATTAGTCGACCATTATTAAATCCATTATTAGAAGCGGCTTTTAGCATTTCATCAAGGTCATCATCATCAAATTGCTTGTTTGTTGTAGGATTGAGTGAATTACCTAATGAATTATTGGCAATCATATAGACCAATATGGTGCGTTTGGTTTCAGGCTTTTTTTCTTTAAACTCATCTTTTTCACAAGAAGAGAAAAAGATACAAGCTAAAATTATTGAGATAAATATATTTAATTTCATGAATTATTAATTTGCAGATTCTTTATTAAGAAAAAGCCTGCAAATCACAGACTTGCAGGCTTTTGCGGAAAGGACGAGATTCGAACTCGTGGTAGGATTACTCCTACGACAGTTT
>CAZCEB010000289.1:0-2299 GCA_964497305.1 uncultured Muribaculaceae bacterium
GTTATGCGTTTAATAAAATATTGTGAGTGCTAAGTTACATTTTTTCTTGACAATGCGCAAATATTGCTGAGAGTTTTAAGACCGTTGAAATTCCGATGGCGACATGCCGGTCAAATGTTTAAAATATTTGCCAAATGATGATTGATTTGTAAAATTCAGTTCGTAGGCTACCTGTTGAATATTTTTTCCGGAGAAACGAAGCAGATTTTTTGCCTCAAGGATTACAAATTCATCAATCCAGTCGGCAGCAGAGCGACCGGTTGATTCTTTGATTATCAATGAAAGATATTTAGGGGAAATAAATAGTTTGTCGGCATAGAATCCCACAGAGCGTTCTCTGTTATGATGTTGTTGTACGAGTGCCATGAAATCACGCACATAGTTCATGCGACGAGATTGTGGTTGAGCAACTTCATCGTCATTTTCAATTTTTCGAGAGGAGCCAAACTGCATCATTTGATATAATAATGATGCCATGAGACACCGGGCTATGTTTTTGACATATACCGACTCGGTGTTGGTTGTCGTATTAAGATATATCAAATCAAGATATTTACGAAGGAGTGTTGCTTCTTCGTCGGTTAGAATTGTAGTGTGCTTTTGCTTTTGAGTGAATTGTGTAGCGTTGAGCGCATTTATATCAAGATTTATATCTTTCATAAATTCCATTGACACAAACAGGGTGTAGGCTTCAATTGTGTTGTCATCGATTTTGTTGAAATTGATAATGCTATTAGGCCCTGCAAGCATAATAGTATTTGTTGAGATTTCATAGCTGTCGATGTTTATGTCAACGTTGAATTTCCCTTTAAGGCATAAAATTAAGGTCAAGCCATTGATGCGTATGGGGCCTTGCTTAGATGGATTATGCTCGATTAAACTATTGCCAGATGTGATGCGAGATAAAACATAGTCATTATTAAGACTGCTATATTTATCAGCAATATTTTTTATTTTAGTGAGTTGGGAAATTTGAATTAAATTAATGTCCATATTTGTGATTTTTGTTGCAAATTTAGATAAATATTCCAAAATATTTTGTGAAAATAATTAAAATGAGATATTTGGAACAATAAATTATACACATAGATAATTTTGGTTGTTGACATAGTTTATTTAAATTTGTAAGATTAAAATTATCACAGATGAAAAAACAATCATATTCAAAGATATTACGAGCCGGATTTAAGTATTTAATTCCATTATTTATAAGCATTGGTTTGTGTTATCTATTGTTTACCGGAGTGGATTTCGGTGAGATGATGGATAAAATAAAAGATGAGAATAATAATTTGTGGTGGGTGGCATTGGCATTGTTCATAAGCATTTTTTCACATGTGTTTAGAGCATTGCGTTGGAGCATACAACTCAAGGCTGTGGATATAAATGCTCCGTTGTCGGCATTGGTAAATAGTATTTTTGGGACTTATGCCGTTAATCTTGTCTTCCCACGATTAGGCGAAATATGGCGCACAGGTTATATCTCACAACGTCAACAAGCATCGTTTCCGGTAGTGTTAGGCTCGATGGTTGCAGAACGATTGGCTGATGCTGTTACAGTACTACTATTGACTGTTGTAACATTTTTATTGGCAAGCAGAGAAATAATGGCATTTATTAGCGAATATCCGGCGTTTTATAATATGCTCATTGCTCTTGTATCGTCCCCATGGTTGTGGATAGGAGCAGTTGTGTTGATATTTGCATTGTGGTGGGTATTCAGACGTTTTCCTAATAATCGCGTATTGCTAAAAATCAAGGGGCTCATAGGCGGATTATGGGAAGGGTTTGCTGCTATCGGCAAGATGAAAGGAAAAGTACGATGGTTGTTTTATACTTTTTTAGTGTGGGGATGTTATTTCTTGCAAATGTATATAGCGTTTTTTGCATTCCCTGAGACTGTTGGCGTTGTAACTCAATATGGTATTGTTGCAGTGCTTGTGTGCTTCGTCTTGTCAAGTATTGCTATGGGAGTGCCTTCAAATGGCGGAATTGGTCCATGGCAAATCGCGGTGATCTTTGGGTTGTCGATGTATGGAGTGGGCGAAATGCCTGCTTTAGCATTTGCTAATCTTGTACTTGGAACACAGACTCTATTATTGATTCTATTAGGTTTATACGCTTTTATCTCGATTTCCTTTGATCGCAAAAGGAGAAATGAGAGTTGAAAGAGGAGAAAGCCATTAAGCCTCGGCAATTGAGAAATGAAAGTTGAAAGTTGAGAAAGGAAAAATCTCCACTCTAAATTTGTTTCAGTTGCCCGGAGGGCTTAATTTTAATAGCCGGTGGTAAGCGAAGC
>CAZCEB010000290.1:0-2274 GCA_964497305.1 uncultured Muribaculaceae bacterium
TTAACTTGAAACAAGGTTCCCACGTTGTGCAACTCATCATAACGAGCACGCTTATTGCCATAGTAATAAAAATAGCGTTCAGGATGTGCCAATATGGGTTTATACCCCTTTACTTTCAAATCAAACAAGAGTTGATCAATATTCCACGGCTCTTGGAAAAACGGGTTCTCTACCAACAAATAATTTCCGGGCAATGGCACGATTTTTCCACATTCCAATTGAGACAAGAAAAATTCATCTATGCGATATTCTGCCGAATGACTCAACGCCACATCTATGTTTCGAGCCTCAAGCTCAGTTTTCAAAGCTGTAAATGCCGAAGTAATCGTCTCGGGAGTATTTTCAAACGTGTCTTGCGTAACATGTGGCGATGCAATAATGCGATTGACACCCCACCCTTTCATACGCTCAATTAGTTCCACCGAAGTATTAACATCGGGAGAGCCATCATCAATGCCGGGTATAATGTGGCAATGAATATCGGTTGCAAAACACAAATTTGCTTTTTCTGTCCTTTTTTTGAATATAGAAAACATAATTTTATCCTGAATTGTTACATATTCATCTGCAAAAATACAGATTACTCATGTAACTCAAAAAAAATTACGGATAAATTTCCGTAATTCAGATAAAAAACATTACATTTGCGAATATTCTAATAAATTCACCATT
Organism: uncultured Muribaculaceae bacterium; assembly: GCA_964497305.1. Classification (GTDB taxonomy): domain Bacteria; phylum Bacteroidota; class Bacteroidia; order Bacteroidales; family Muribaculaceae; genus RGIG4079. The sequence continues at coordinate 673 of CAZCEB010000290.1, forward strand.
TAGTCGAATAAACTTTAATACTAAACCTAAATATTTTAATACCTATATGGGACAAAAACTCAAAATAAGAGATTTAACTCTCCGCGACGGTCAACAATCACTATTTGCAACCCGTCTTAATCAAGCAAACATTGACAAATTATTGCCTCTCTATGAAAATGCAGGTTTCTATGCTATGGAGGTGTGGGGCGGTGCAGTTCCCGACTCCGTAATGCGTTATCTTGACGAATCGCCATGGAATCGTCTTCGCAGCGCAAGCCAAGCAATGAAAGGCAAATCGTTATTAACAGCCCTATCACGCGGACGCAACCTATTTGGCTATGTTCCATATCCTGATACCGTTCTTGAAGGATTTTACAAAGAAGCTATCAAAAACGGATTGAACGTGATGCGTATTTTTGATGCACTCAACGACATCGACAACGTAAAAGAATCAATCAAACTAATCAATAACTTGGGCGGAATTCCCGATGGTGCGGTATGTTACACCGTCGATCCCAAAGAAGAGCCGGCACAAGAAGAAAAAGTAGGATTTTTTGCCTCTCTATTTGGCAAAAAGAAAAAATCCGTTGCTCCAGAAAAAATCTTCACCGATGAATACTTTGTCGAAAAGGCTAAAACGATGGAAGCCCTCGGAGCTAAAATCATCACACTCAAAGACATGGCAGGTCTTGTCAGCCCCTCTCGTGCCGCTTCAATCATCTCTAAGTTAAAAGCCGCAGTTAAAGTACCTGTAGATTTTCACACCCATTGCACACCCGGCTATGGATTGGGCTCTGCTGTAATGGCAATGATACATGGAGTTGACATTCTTGACACCAATATTTGGTGGTTTGGTGGTGGCTCTGCAGCTCCTGCTATCGAATTAATATATGTATTTGCAAAAAAACTCGGCATCGAAGTCGAAGCAAACATGGAAGTTGTGGGACAAATTCGCAACCAATTGCGTGAAGCCCGTGAATCACTCAAAGACTTTGACCTCGGCAAAATGCCTAACGCATTTGACCCGCTAAACGATACTCTTCCCGCAGAGATAGATGCGCAATTTGACGCTGCTATCAAAGCTGCCAAAGCAGGCAACGAAGATGCTCTTCTTGATGCATGCCATGCTATTGAAGCATATTTTGGTTTCCCAAAACCTAACTTACTTGTCAAAGATGCAGAAGTTCCCGGTGGCATGTACTCCAACATGGTTGCTCAATTGAAATCTCTTCAAGCCGAAGACCTTCTTGATGATGCAATGCGCTTGATTCCAAAAGTGCGTCGCGATGCCGGTCTTGTACCATTGGTAACTCCAACAAGCCAAATCGTTGGTAGCCAAGCTGTGAGCGTCGCTCTCGACCGCAAAAAAGGCAACCCCGATTATTCAAATCCATCAAACCAATTCATATCACTCATAAAAGGTGAATATGGAAAAACTCCGGTTGCCATCGATCCTGCTTTCCGCGAAAAGATTACAGGTAGCCCCATCGAAAAACCCTATGATGTGTCTTCTTACAAAAAACCGGAAAATCCTGCCCTTGAAGACCTCGGTGGCGTGAAACTTGCTTCTAACGATGAAGAATATCTCCTTCTCGAACTTCTTCCAAGCGTTGCCAATGG
>CAZCEB010000291.1:0-2252 GCA_964497305.1 uncultured Muribaculaceae bacterium
GTTGAACCAAATGCTACATTCGTCGCCCATTACGACATCTCCAATGATGGTTGCATTGTCGGCAAGGAAGCAGTCTTTACCTATTTTAGGTGTAATGCCGAGTAGTGGTTTTATAAGTGCCATATATAATAATGTATTAGCGTGTTAATGGAGTGGTTTTTGCTTTGAGCCATGCTTTTTCGTTGTCGTTGAGCATTGGCGCGATGCGGTTATATACCTCTTGATGGTAATTATTTAACCATGAAATTTCTTCGTCGGTCATTATTTCGGTTTCAAATAATGATAAATCAAAAGGGAATAGTGTTAATGTTTCAAATTTGAGAAATTCACCAAATTCGGTTTTAAATGCAGGTATAGTCAATACGAGATTTTCGCAACGTATTCCGTATTTTCCCTCGCGGTATAATCCGGGCTCGTTTGATGTAACCATGCCGACGGTGAGCGGAGTGGGATTTTCGTTCAAACGTATGCTTTGTGGACCTTCGTGTACGTTAAGGAAATGCCCTATTCCATGACCTGTTCCGTGAAGATAACTTAAACCCTCTTTCCAAAGGAATTGGCGGGCAAGGGCATCAAGCTGAGCTCCGCGAGTCCCGGCGGGGAATATTGTTGTACCGAGAGCAATGTGTCCTTTCATTACGAGGGTGAAATCGCGTCGTTGCTCTTTGGTGGGAATGCCAAGAGATATTGTGCGGGTAATGTCTGTTGTTCCGTCAAGATATTGAGCGCCTGAGTCAAATAGGAAAAGGTTGTCGGGTAGTAATGATGCGTTGCTCTCTTCGGTTGCCGAATAGTGAACGATTGCGCCATGTGCGCCATATCCGGCAATGGGATCAAAACTATCATCAAAATATAGCTCGCCTTGACTGCGGTATTTGGCAGCAAGTTCGCCTACCTCTATTTCGGTCAGTCCCTCTCCGGTGCTCATGCGTCGCTCGATTTCCATATATAACTTTACGAGAGCTGCGCCATCACGTTCCATTGCTTTTCTTATACCTGCAAGCTGAACGTGGTTTTTACATGCTTTAGGCATAGCGATGGCTGATTGTCCCTTTATGGCGCGGGCGCCAAGTGAGGCGGCAAATCTCTCGGCTGTGCCGCTTGGGTTGATTAAAACTTTTTCGGTTGATGGTAGCGCTTGCAGAAATGTGATTACGGAATTATATGGTGCAATTTGTATGTTATTGCTGTTGAGGTATTGTAGCGTTTCGTTATCGACTTTTTCCTTGTTTATGAAAAGAGTAGAGCCGTTGTTGGATAAATAAAGAAATGATGTAACAACCGGATTGAATGCTACGTCGTTGCCTCTAATGTTTAATACCCATGCGATTTCATCAAGAGCTGAAATGAATGAGCTGTTGGCGCCCTGTTTTTTTACGTTTTCCAGTACACGCTTGATTTTTGAAACTGTTTTTTCTCCTGAGTATTCCTCTTTGTGTTCAAATATTTTCCCTTTTGGAAGTTCCGGACGATCGACCCATATTTTGTCAATTGGAGAGAATGTGTCTATTAGTGTAATTCCGGCACCTAAAAGAGTGTTGCGTATAGATGCGGTCTCTGTGGAGGAGAATACCATTCCGTCAATACCAACAATTTCTCCGTTTGAGAGTTTTTCGGTAAGATATTCTGTGATGGATGGGGTCTCGGGAAGCCCGTCTTTCATTAGAATAATCTCGGTGTCTGATAGTTGTTGCGATGCTTGGATGAAATATCTTGAATCGGTCCAAAGAAGAGCTTCAGTAGTGGTTACGACCAAAGAACCGGCTGAGCCTGTAAAACCGCTAAGCCAACGGCGTACTTGCCAATGATCGGAAATGTATTCGCTCTGGTGGGGATCTGTTTGAGGTATAATTGTTGCGCTGACGCCGGAATTTTTCATTTCGGAACGAAGGGCGTTTAAGCGAGCTATTATTGATTCTTTCATGTGTATATAAATTTAATGTGTATTATTATTGAAATGCAAACTTACGAAAAAATAATGATGTGGTAGTGCTTTTAAGGATTAAAAGTTGTAATATGTATGGCGCTTGTGCAAAAAGAGGGTGATGAAATATGTTGCGTAAATATATGGGTGAAAGAGATGTAAAGATTAAAAAAAAGAAAATTTGCAAAAAAATAAAGTTGAAATATTTGGTAGATATAAAAACTTAGCGTACCTTTGCACTCGCTTGAAGTCCCAAAATGTGATTTTTAAGCATAATGCCTCTTTAGCTCAGTTGGCCAGAGCACGTGATTTGTAATCTCGGGGTCGT
>CAZCEB010000292.1:0-2217 GCA_964497305.1 uncultured Muribaculaceae bacterium
ACCGCGACGGTCTTGTGCTTGACGAACCTGCTAACTTCCGCACAAAAGAAGTAAGTAAACTTTCTACTTTGGAATCAATCCTTGTTCCTGAAGAACAACCCGATTTATATACTGACTACTACCACAAAGTTCGTATCAACTATTACCCACCACGCAACGATAACAAAGAAGGTTGGGATAATATTGATATCTTTGGTTGGATGGGTTATCCAATGCAAATCAAGATTGACTTCCTTTGCCGTGACTCAATCCTTGCTGCTCCTTTGTGTCTTGACCTTGTCCTTCTAAGCGACCTTGCTGCTCGCGCAGGACGTTGGGGTACACAACGCTTCTTGAGCTTCTTCTTGAAGAGCCCGATGCACGACTACACTAAGAACGAAGTTCCTGTAAATCACCTATTCCAACAATATGTAATATTGAAAAACGCTATTCGCGAAATGGGTGGTTACGAAGCTGACCAAGAAATCGACTAATTAATATCTTTGATATATAGTGAAGCCGGTTGCAAATTTTGCAACCGGCTTTTTTATTGAACGATGAGATGACATATTGAGAGGTGGTGGGGGTGGTAATTTTGTGTAGAATTTAAATTTTGATACTATGATTGACACAAAGACTATTTTTATTTTGCTTGGGATTGTTGTGGTAGAGTATGTGGGAGTGTTGCTTGCAATCGTTGCCGACTTGTGGAGCGGATGGCGAAAAGCCGGCAAGCGAGGGGAGCGACGCACGTCTCGTGCTTTGAGACGAACAATTGACAAAATGGCGCGTTATTTTAATGCACTGATTTCGCTGACATTGATAGATGTGATGGTGATTGCCGGAGTGTATTATTTGAGAAACACACAATTGTGGGAAATTCCGGTAATCCCTATTTTTACTTTTATAGGATCGATATCGTTGGCGTTGATTGAGGTAAAAAGCATTTGTGAAAAGAGTGAGAACAAAGGGGATTTGGCAGAGATGTCGCGCCTTGCCAAATTGCTGATGGAAGAACCATCGGTACGTCGGTTGATAGAGTGGATAAGTGAGAGAAAAAACAATCAAAAAGAAAAGGGACTATGAAATATTTCACAATCGAAGAGTTGGTTTATAGTGATGTTGCTCGCTGTCGAGAGATAGTGAATGTTCCAAATGAGGATGCTATTAAAAACATGCAACGATTAATAGAAATGGTTCTTGATCCGGCGCGGGAATATTTAGGTAAAGCGATAAAAGTGAATAGTGGTTATAGATGTAAAGAATTAAATGCGGCTGTGGGAGGAGCTAAGCAATCATACCATCTTAGAGGCAGGGCCGCTGATATAACTGCCGGTAACGTTTCGGAAAATCGACGATTATATTCGATATTGCGGAAGTTGCCTCATGTGGAACTAATATGGGAAAAAGGTGGTGCATGGATACATGTAGCGCTGTAATTTATGCTAATAATTCATAAATAAGATTTAAAAATCATAAAAATTCAGCGTATTAACTTGATAAAATAAGTAATGGAAAAGTATGTGCTTGCGTAGCATGAAAATTTGCTATACCTTTGTGGTGATTAGGATTAAGAGGGGGCGACAGTTCCCTCTCTTTTTTACTAAACGGCGGCCTTCGCACGGCTTTTATATGCCATGAGAAGGTACGCTATTGTTGTATCAATAAGTGAACAAAAATGATAGACAAGCAACTATTAACACAAACAGTAGAACAAGCGATTGAGAATACCGATTTATTCATCGTGGAAATAAAAGTTAATCCCGGTAATGCTATCGTTGTTGAATTAGATAGCGAAACAGGTATTGATATCGATATGTGTGTAAATATCACTCGCAAAATAGAGTCGGTGTTTGATAGAGAGGTTGAAGACTATGAACTTGAGGTGGGCTCAGCAGGATTGACTGCTCCATTTAAAGTGCGTGGACAATATCTAAAAAATATTGGTAATGATATTGAAGTTCTCACATGTGATGGTCGAAAACTATATGGCGTCCTAACAGAAGTGGGGGAAGATGAGTTCACTTTTGAGATAGAAAAGAAAGTTAAAGAAGAAGGAGCTAAGCGTCCAACAATGGTAAAGGAATCGCTTACATTTAAATTTAACGAGACAAAATCAGTAAAATATTTAATAAAATTCAAATAAAGAAAAATTACCTATGGCTAAGAAAGAGGAAGCTCCAAATATGGTAGAGCGTTTTGCCGAGTTCAAAGAGCCAAAAAACATTGACAAGACTA
>CAZCEB010000293.1:0-2217 GCA_964497305.1 uncultured Muribaculaceae bacterium
ACTAAAAAACTCTTAGTAGACAAAAAGTATGATAAATACCCCCATTGGAACTGTTCCAATGGGGGTATTTAAGCCTAATATCGCCTTTTAATATATTCATCCAATAATTTCTTTCTATTGTATCTGCTGATACCTCTATGAACTCTTGCTTTGCTTTTAATATCAGAAAAAACGCCCTCCAATGCATTGTTGGTATTGGGTAATCCCGTTTCGGGGTGGTCATAAAAAGTCCATAACAACGGCATATTGCGTTTAATGCTTAAGTATGCACTGCGCAACTTTGGACACATATATGGTGGCGTTTTTCGTTTTATTCGCCTATCTGCAACGCGTTCGTTCAATACATCTTTGTTTCGTTCATGCCATTCCTCAAAAGCGCCGATAAAGCTTTCTTTATCCATTCTTGTAATCTCTTTTATCAGCTTTAATAGCTCTATTGATGCGGCAATATCTGGATCTTGGGTCAAGTATCTGCGAGTTATCATAATCTGATGGAATTGACACATTTGTACGGGAATCGGGTGTAATGCTTGGGCTAATCCCCTCATTCCATCAATGACAGCCCCATATATTCTGAATCCTTGGGATTTAAGCCTTTCGACTCCTTCCAAATAATCTTTGATGGTTTCATAGTGCACATACTTTCGCCAAAGTATTTTATTGCGTAACGCATCTTTTATTACCATCAAACCAAAATTTCGTCCCCAATAAGTTGTGTCCATTTGAATGGTTACATCTTTGTATTTACTTATTTTCTGGATATAACGCATTTCATTTAAGGCTCGTTGGATTGTTCGAGATGATACGCCATACTTGAATGAGAGTTGTTCTATAGTTTGTTTTCCCTCAACATAATCGGTTATTACTTGAATTTTATTCCGTCTGCGACCTCCTATAAATTGACGTCTGCAATCTTTGCATTTATACATTTGTTTTCGGCTTCTAATGCCGTTTTTAACGACCTTGTTTGAACCACAAAAAAAGCATTTTTTTACCTTATCAATAATATTCTCCACAAAGATATGGGTTTCAGCGGATTATAAAGGTTTCATCCTACTTTTTGTCTACCTTGCCATTATTTCTAATTATAATAAAAAAGTAAAAGCGACAAAATTGTCGCTTTTACTTTTTAGTGGAATATCTTTATTTGAGATGAAATTCAAGCGTTGAAAAATCAGCATCGACATTTAATGTTACTGTCGCGCCCTCTATCAACGGATAATTTTCTTCAACATGTCCGGTAGGGAAATTATAACACACCGGAAAATCATAATCTTTAATCACACTATGAAACACCTCATTTATATGATTAAAATCTTTATTTGCCGGAGCATTGGCAAATCGTCCCACGATCAACCCTTTTATGCGATTAAAAATTCCCGCAGCTTTCATTCGATATATCATACGATTTAATGATTGCAATGACTCATCGACGTCCTCTACAAAAAGGATATAATCATCCTCATTCATCAACACATCAATTCGCGAGCAAGCCAGGTCCATCAATACAGCCATGTTTCCACCTATCAACTTTCCGGTAGCCGAGCCTACTTTATTTAATGTATCACTCTCAATCTTATATGATGGTAATTCTCCACTTAATAATTTGCGCAATGCGACACTACGCGCATCATTTCCTTGATCTGCACATAATGGGGCACACATATTTCCATGAATACTCATGACTCCCTCTGTTGTCATTGCGGCATGTATAGCAGAGATATCACTATACCCGATAAGCCACTTGGGATAATCAGCAAAAAAACCGTTTCGCTTCTCAAGCAACACCTGTATCGAGCCATATCCTCCTCTACTACACATGATGGCTTTCACATTTGGAGAAACAAAAGCCCAATGCAAATCGGCAAGACGTTGATCAATCGTTCCGGCAAATGAGCCATGTTCAGTTAAAACATGTCCTCCAAGCACCGGAACATACCCCCATTCTTTTAATACTTCACATGCTCCCATAACATCTTCTTGTTTAGGTATCGATGCAGGACTAATTATCGCAATCGTATCTCCCGGTTGCAAAAATTGTGGCATCACCATATGCTCCTCGGCTATAGCGATATATGGCATCAATGCCATCGCAGCAAACAATAAAATCTTATTCATAACTTAAAAATACATTAAAAGGCATCGATAAAATTTTATCAATGCCTTTTCTTTTTGTCGGGGTGAAAGGATTCGAACCTTCGACCCCCTGCTCCCAAA
>CAZCEB010000294.1:0-2207 GCA_964497305.1 uncultured Muribaculaceae bacterium
CAGATAATAAGAATCGATTATAGTTCCATTGTATATTGCTGAGATAGGGGAATGAGAAGGAGCAATAATCTCAAGTGAAAAAGTGGGATTATTATCCTTTATTGTTGCTCCATAGACCGGAGTATAAAACATCATCCCCTCTGCTGCAATTGGAGCTAAAACCGATAAATTGAATTTTTCTTGATCCTCAAATTGTTGGATAAACTGTCGCTCGGTTGAAGAGGTATTGATGATTGAGTCAATGGGTATGTATGTTATTGTGTCGGATTTCAATGAAAAGGCAATAGAGGTGGTGTCGATATTGTCAGTGAGTATATCTATTATGTTTGATAAGTAGGCATTATTTATATTTACATTGGTCGATAGAGAGTCGATGCGCATGCTGTTTATAATGTTTTCTTGTCGTTGTGAGGTTTTTAAATATCCCGGTAATAATGTTCTGATGGGGGTAGATACAATTATAGTTGAAACTATGCATGCGATAGCTATTATTATAATGATAATAGATAAAATGACTTTGGCTTGAGACATTTTTATCGACCACACTGTATTGAATGTGTTTTCGTTAAAAAATGTAAGCCTGAATTTTTTAGGCGTTTTAAAACGTGTATATGTCTTGTTGTTCTCTTTCATTTTCAAATAATTATCACAAAGGTAGTGAAATCTTTGATAAAAACAAGTGCTGATGCAGAGAGTCAAATTAATTAAAAATATTGTTTGGTGTTAATTTTTTTGTGCCTTAAAGTTGTGTATTTTAATAAATGTATGTATTTTTGTCTAACTTTAAGTGAACTTTGTGAAGCTTGGAGGTGTTGTATAGATGTTAACTATAAAATGTTATTAATTTTTATAAGAAATATTTGTTTAATTAAAATTTATAGAAATGAAAAAGAACATTCTTTTAGCCCTTGTTGCTTGTAGTGGAATGCTATCTGTAGCAAATGTTAATGCTCAAGAAGCTGTTGTTGTTGAAGAAGAAGTAGCAGTTGCTGAGCTTACTCCATGTAAAGATTATTATGATCTTTCATCTGGTAATTGGTTTATTCAAGCCGGTGCAGGTATTAATCTTCCTCTTGTAGAAAGCTATTTGCCAAATGGTGAAGAAAAAATGCATATGACTGCAGCTTATAACCTCGGTATTGGTAAATGGATGAGCCCTTATTTAGGAGTTCGTTTAAGCGCTCTTGGTGGAGCTTATCACTGGGACAATTACGTTTATACAAAAGCTAAATATGCTAATCTAAACGTAGATTTGATGTGGGATATGTTCAATACATTCGGAAGCGCAAATTCTAATCGTGTTGTTAGTATTCTTCCTTTCGTTGGTATTGGTGGAACATTCTGTTGGGATTTCACTCAATCAGGTATTGGCGACAATGACGGTAAAGCAAAGAGCAACTCATGGACTCTTCCAGTATCTGCAGGTCTTCAATTCCGTTTCCGCTTGAGCGAAAAATTTGATTTCTTCGTAGAAGGTCGCGCTCAAATGTATGGAGATAACTTCAACAATGCAGCTTATGGTGAGCCGGTTGATGTTAACGTAACTGCAATCGGTGGTTTCACTTATCACTTTGGCAAAAGAGGTTTCAATACAGTTAACCCATGTGATTACTTAGCACAAATCGACGCTCTTAACAACCAAGTTAACGACCTTCGTGGTGCATTGGCAAACTGCAACAATCGTCTTGCTGCTGCAGAAGCTCAGCTTCCATGTCCTGAAGTTAAATGTCCTGAATGCCCTGAAGTTGTTTCAGTACCTTTGATGTCAAACGTTCAATTTACACTCAACTCTGCTAAAGTTCGTAAATCAGAAATGATTAACGTTTACAACATCGCTAAATGGATGAATGACAATCCAAGTGTAAAAGTTATTATCAAAGGTTATGCTGATAAGAAAACAGGTACAGCTGCTTATAACAAAACTCTTTCTGAAAAACGTGCTCAAAGTGTTTACAACCTTTTGGTTGACAAATATGGTATCTCTGCTGATCGTTTGTCTATCCTTGCTGAAGGTAGCGAAAGTCAAGTATTTGATGAAAATAACTGGAACCGCGTTGTAATCTTCTCTGAATTAAAATAATATATCAGATATTCAATGGAAAGCCCTGCCGAAATAGGCGGGGCTTTTTATTTGTATAATTTAGCTAAATAAAAAAATAATAATGAACAGATATTTTTTTGCTAAATTGTATTGTGGTTTAAAAACT